>CAZNIQ010000010.1:5764-21181 GCA_964573185.1 Candidatus Woesearchaeota archaeon
ATTATTGGTGTTATACCCTTCATATTTTATTTATTGGTGGGGGAGGTAATAAAGGCTTCGGTGGAACGGGAGGTAATACTTTTTTCTCTTCTTTTTTCTCTAATTTCTTAGAAATGTCATTTAACAATTCTATGATCTTATTATTTTGTTTTTCTAAGATTTCAAACCTTTGGTTTAAGTTGCCAAGATATTTTTCCAATGTTTGAGAGATAGTTTTTGCAAGATCCACATTGTTATTATTTTCAGACGCTTCTTCTTTAGTTATTTCTTCTACAGCTGCCTCCTTTAATATCTCTACCAATTTCTTAATTTCTTTAGTTAAATCATTAACAGCTACCACCAATTCTGAAATTTTCATCTGAAGTTCTAAAGTTGTTTTAACGAAGGGTTCTAAATCTATATTATTACTTTCAATTTTTTCTTCTTTTTTCTCCTTTTCTTTTTTAAGTAATTGTTTTAATTCCAGCAACTCCCTCTCTAATTTTTGAATAGGATCTAAAGGTACTAACTCATAATATTCAGACATTAAAAAGTTTATATATTAAGAAAAATAAAAAGATTTGTTAAACAAAAAAGTTAAACTTATTCGGATTCGAATTCTTCTGATTCTTCACCTCCCTTTCCTTCTTCCTTCTTTTCTTCTTTCTTTGCTGCGGCTATTACATCATCTATCTTTAATATCATTACTGCTGCTTCTGTTGCTGCTTTTATGTATTGTGCATATATGTTTGCCGGCTCTATTACATTTAATTTCCACATATCTTCTACCTTTCCATTAATTACATCTACACCTGCCCATATCTGACCCTTTTCATGTGCCGCTCTCAATTCTGCCATTATTTCTATAGTATCTAAACCTGCGTTTTCAGCTAAAGCTGCTGGAATTGCTTCTAAAGCGTCTGCAAATGCTAGCATTGCCATTTGTATCTTTGATGGGTGCTTCTTTGCTTCTTCTCTTAACCTTCTAGCTAATTCTACTTCTACAGCACCGCCTCCTGCTACTACCTTTCCAGACTTTATAACTGCTGCAACATCTCTTATAGCATCATTTATAGATCTTTCAATTTCGTCTGCTACATGCTCTGATCCTGCTCTTATTAATATCGTTACTGCTCTTGGGTTCTTGCAACCCATTACAAATACCATATTTTCATCTGCTACTTTTCTTTCTTCTACTACTTCAGCATATCCTAAATCTTCTGGTTTCAAATCTTCAATCGAAGTCACTATTTTTGCTCCAGTTGCCTTGGCTAATTTTTCCATATCAGATTTCTTAACCCTCCTTACAGCAAATATTCCATACTTTGCTAAGTAGTGAGCAGCTAAATCATCAATTCCTTTTTGACAGAACACTACATTTGCACCAACTTCTTTTAATTTCTCTACCATCTTCTTCAACATTTCTTCTTCTTTTCTTAAGAAAGCTTCTAATTGTTCTGGAGATGTTATTTGTATTCTCGCATCTACTTCTGGTTCCTTAACCTCTAAAGCTACATTTAACAATGCTATCTTTGCGTTTCTTACTACCTTTGGCATTCCCGGATGTACTCTTTCCTTATCAATTACAACACCATCTATTAATTGTGTATCTTCAACACCACCACCTACTTTCTTTTCAATTTTTATTGCATCTAAATCTACAATTATTTTTCCATCTACTTCATATGTTACTTTCCTTACAGCATCTACAACTATTTGTGCTATTTTTTCAGCAAATAAACCTGCTAACTTTGAAGATAAAGCAGATTTTGCTATTTTCTTTAATGTTTCAATATCATCGATTGAAACTGGCTTTGCTATTTTATCTAGTTCTTTTACAACAAATTCTAAAGCTCTTCTGTATCCTTCTATTATTAAAGTAGGATGAATGTTTTGATTTAATAAATCTTCAGCTCTCTTTAACAATTCTCCAGCTAAAACTACAGATCTTTTAGTACCATCTCCAACTTCTTTATCTTGTGTTTTTGCAACTTCTATAATTAATTTTGCAGCTGGATGCTCTACTTCCATTTCCTCTAATATTGTTGCACCGTCATTTGTTACAGTAATATCTCCTAATTCGTCTACAAGCATTTTATCCATTCCCCTTGGTCCCAGGGATGTCTTTATTGTTTCTGCAATTATTACTGCTGCCATAATATTTGATCTCAACGCATCTCTGCCTGTTGTTCTTGTCCATCCTTCTGGAAGAATCACTACTGGATATACTGTTCTTGTGGTCATGCTCTGGTTTAATTTTAGGAATATTTAAATTTTTCTATAGAAAGATTTATATATTGTAATCACTATTTAGTAATTATGGTAAAGTACCAAATTGACGAGATTGTTATAAAAATTCGTGGAAAGAAAACACCCCAACTTTCCATTGATTTCTTTGGAAACGCTATTTATGCTTGGCTGGGTTCCAAAAGGGATTCTGAAACAGTTAATCTAAAGTATTGTCCTGCTAATGAGAGCGTATGCTATCACTTTGTTAGAGATAAGAATTCGGCGCATTACACTCATATAGATTTTACAAAAGAGGAAAATAATGGAAAAGGAAAGTATGTGTTAATACCACATCTATATTTCTCTCATCAAATGGATGATATTGTAAGGTACGTAAAAGGAATATTAAAGAGTCAGAAAAGTGGGAGAGTCCCAAATATAGAATCTGAAGAAATAAGGAATTTAATTGAAAAGTTAAATGCTGTAGTCAAAGAGATAAGAAGAAAACAGGAACAAAGCTTAGATGCTATTGTTTATTTATTTTAACGAACTTAACTAAGTCATTAACTATGGTTTTAACCAAGTTAACTGGGTTAACCGAGGTAGTATCATAGGTTAACACAATCTTATGACTTCTCTCCTCTATCTCTCTTCCTATTATATCTAAGTTCTCTGCCCAAACATTTTCAAGTACTTTATGTAAAGGATAACCTCTTTCTTCTAACCTTTTCTTTAAAACATTTGGATCGCATCTCAAATAAACCACAACATCTACCAATTCCTTAGGCAATAAATGCGAAAGATGGGAATCTATTATGATTATTTTTGAATTAATTTTTTCTATCTCTTCTTTTATCTTTTCTATAAGCTTTTCTTCATTTACAATAAAAGCTTGCCTAATTTCATCATAACCTTCAGTTATATCTTTCCAAATACCTTTTTTAATTAATTCATTAACGTTTAAGTGATAGGCATTTAGCTCTTTGGCTAATAGAGAAGAAATAGTTGTTTTACCAGTTCCCGGAACTCCTGTAACAGCTATTACTATTTTATTCTTTGTCAAGAACTTCTAAAATTTCTCCATAGATCTTAGCTTTACCTCCTGTAGGTTCTGCGAGTACTTCTCCACAAACTAGACACTTTACTACTGTTGATGCATGTGAAAATACCACTTGCTCGTTTCCACATTTTGGACATCTAACTTTGTAAAAATGACTGTTACGCTGGAATAAACGTTTGATCTTGTCCTCCATAGACATTCCAATCAGATGGTCCAAAGCTATAAAACTCTTTCTCCTCTTCTTGCTTCATATAATAAGGTTCCGGCAGGACCTTGAATAACCATGAAGTTAAGAGATAAAAAATTGGAAAATAAAAAATAATTGCCATAATACTTAAGAAATCTAGAGGAATTTTATTATACATTATGGGAGTAAGAGTTAATTGAAAATAAGCCAGTTCGTTTATTCTTCCCAAGTATTTTGCAACAGGTTTTGCTCTAATAGCTTCTATTGTAATCCAAATTCCATAAATTATAAGAAAAACAGCAAGTCCAAGCTTAATAGGATTTATACCTAATCTAGTAACCATTTGCCTTATCCAATCTAATGCGACCCATATAGCAATAGTACCATTTGTGGCAGCATTTCCAAAAGAAGTTTCTTTTTTCTCTTGAAAATAATGTGTAAAGAACCAAGTAATATAAACTGGTAAAGTTATCCAGATAACATCTTTATCAAAAGTATGTAAGAAAATCAAGATCCATCTTTCTGTAATTTTTAAAAGAAAAGTTCCGATAGTTGTTAAAACGGAATAAGCATCCATTATTTATTTTTGCATTTCTCCTTATAAAATTTGCAATACTCTTTTATAGGACAAATTTCACATTTGGGTTTGTAACTACAAACATTCCTCCCAAACAAAACTAACAATCTATTTATTTTCCTCCAGTATTCCTTAGGAATTATCCTATATAGTTGTTTTTCAGTTTCTTCAGGAGTTTTAGTATTTACCCAACCTAATCTGTTAGCTATTCTATGTACATGTGTATCTACTGCAATTACATCTTTACCACAAACCAAAGATAAATAAACATTCAATACCTTTCTTCCTACACCGGGTAAACTTAGTAAAAAGTTTTCATCACAAACCTTCACGGGTTTATACTCATTTTTATTTTTTATTCCAAATCTTTTAAGATATTCTATCCATTTTCTAGTTATTTCCTTAATCCATTTGACTTTTTGCTTATATAATCCACATTTTCTAAGAATATCCTCTAATTCCCGATCAGATAAATTTAGGATATCCCAAGGGGTGGGAGCTTTTGAAAATAATTTTTCTGAAGCTTCGATAGTTTGTTCTTCTCTCGTTCTTATTGAAATAACAGTGGCAATCAAAACCTTGAAAGGATCCTTGTATTTTTCTAGAATATAAGGAACTGCTAACTTATCATTAAGATTTTTAACATAATCCTCTATTTTCTTTAAAACTTCAATAATCTGTTTCTTGTCGTAATTCATAAATAAGTGGTTTTCTGTTCAGAACCACATATCTTACATTTTCTCTTTTTAAAGCCTTTTCCACTCCTTCTTTAATTTCTTGATCATAGACTACTAAAAACTTCCAAGAATATAGATCAAAAGTTTCTATTGATAACAAAGATTTTTTATTTTTCTTTACTCTGATCAGAACATATGGAATTAATATACCATCTTCATTTAATTCTCTAGCTTCTACTTCTAACTTATATCCAGCATAATTGGCCTCTTTAATACCAGATACCAAGATTCTATGCGGAGGAGTATCCAGCAATTTTTCAACAAGGTTTTCTATACTCATTAATTTTTTCAATAGCAAATTTACAAAAGCTTTATGATGACGATCTCCCTGTCTGACACATGATGAACAGCATTTCAGCTGAAAATTTAAAAATAGATACCTTTACGAACTTTTATGGTAGAAATACAGATTAAAAAAGTTGCAGATATAAAACCGGGTAATTACATTTGGTACAATGGTAAAGTGTATAAAGTCGTATCTGTAGAAACTTCTAAGACAGGCAAACATGGATCTGCTAAAGCAAGAATAGAAGCTATATCTTTCGATGGAGATAAAGTTGTATTAATAAAACCAACACAAGATCCTATAGAAACACCTGTAATTGAAAAAAGAAAAGCACAAGTGATATCTGTATTGTCTGATGATAAAGTAATGGTAATGGACTTAGAAACTTATGAAACATATGAAGCTTATGTTACTGATACTTTGAAAGGGAAATTAAAAGAAGGAGATAATGTAGTTGTTTGGGATATAGGTGAAAAAATTGTAATGCAAAGATTTAGGGAATAATCTTAACAGCTTTCCCATCTCTTAATTTTTCTAAAAATCCTTTAACAGTTTCCAGCTCACAAGAAAACACTCTTCTGTAGAATTCATCGTAATTTTCTTCAAATAAAGCTATTATATATGCTTCATTCCATATTCTCTTAAATATGTTTACTCTATTTTTCTTATAAATTAATTCATACATTCTTTTTCTTCCTTCAAAGTATTTTTCATCAGTTTTTTCAATACTTTGATATAAATCTTCTATTGCTTTTTCCAAAATTTCTTCCTTATCTTTCTCGAATCCAGGGATTTTTAAAGAATAAATGATTTCATCCGGATATACGTATGAAATTTCAAAAGAAACTTTATATCCAATTCCATATTTTTCTCTAATTACTTGAAAAGTTAAAGATGATAACCCACCTGAAACTAAATTTTCAAAAGCCTGAACCAGATGTAAATCCTCATTAACTCTGAAATTTAATGAATAATAAATTTGATTTTGAGTATTCATATGTATAACAATATCTTTTCCTTTGTCCTTTTTTGGAACTTTCTTTTTAGGTTTATCTCCTTCTAATCTTGAGAAATATTTCTCTACAAGTTCTACATGTTTTTCATTAAAATTCCCTGAAAGAATAATAAACATATTTTCTGGAACATACATCTTTGCTTTATATTCTTCTAAATCTTCTTTGGTTATACTTTCTACTGTTTCTCTATATCCCGCTATAGGATCCCCATAATCGGATTCTCCGTACACACTTTTAGGAATTAAATCTTCCATTCTAGATTCAGGGTCGTTTTCGTATCTTTCTATTTCACTTAAAACTACTTTTTTCTCATTCTCAAACTCTTTAAAATCGTACTTATCATTTTCAAACATTGAATACAGAATATCTAATACTTTTTCAAAGCCAGAAGGAATTACTTCCACAGCATAGAAAGTTAAGAATGTATCCGTAAAAGCATTAGCTATACCACCATTTAATTCTAAACCTAAATTTATTTCCCTAGCAGAATATTTCTTATTACTTTTAAACATCATATGCTCTAATAAATGGGAGATTCCCCTTTTATCTTTGGGCTCATATATACTTCCGGTTAAAACACCAACTCCTATTCCTATTGTATTTGCTTCTGGTACTGGATCTAAATATATCTTTATACCATTTTCAGCAGTGTGCCCTTTCATCATAATCTTTATCGTTTTATCATAAAAATCTTAATAAACTAGAGCTTTTAGCCTTTTTAGACAATTCATCAGCCAATCTTATTGGTTCGGGATATCTTCCCTTTACCCACGTCTTTTCAGCTAATTCTCTAGAAGTTTCTAAGGATATTTTATGTCCCGGAGAAACATAAACTGTATAACCGAATTTTCTTAAGACATACCCGACTATTTCATTATTCAAAATTATTTTGTCATCTATGATTTTTCCAACTAGAAGAGATTTTGTTATGCCGATAGTAGGTATATCTAATAAAACTCCAACAAAAGTTGCTAAACCCATTTTAACTGGATGTGCTATTCCGAAACCATTTACAAAAAGGACATCTGGTTTTGGATCTATTTTATTAAAGTTTTTAACAATAGGAATACCCTCTCTAAAAGCTAGAAACGTTGGAATATATGGAAAATCAATTTCTTCCTCAAAAACATAATATTTTATCAATTTTAAATCTTTATTTAATAAAACAAATGTAACTTTTCCTTTATTCCCTTTATAGCTCAAATCTACTCCTCCAATTATCTCTATTTTATTGAATTTATCTTTAAGAATTATTCTTTCAGTCAATTTTCTTTGAATTTCTCTTAATTTTTCCAAGGGCTTTTCTTTTATATTAAAATCTTTAAACAGGTATCTTTCTAAATTTATAATTTTATTATTCTTTATTTCCACTCCTTCTTCTAAAAGTTTCTTTCTTTGTTCTTCATCTTTAATTTCACCTTTCTCATTTACAACTCGCCACCAATTTTCAAATTTCTTTTCTTTTAAAGTATAATAAACAAACTTTGTTGCAAATTTTGATCCAAGCATTTCAGCTAAAATTTTATAAGTAGTAACCTTTCCTTTAGGAATTTGTTTTAAAAGCTCTTCTAAGGTTCTGTAAAGATCCCTACCAATTTTATTAATTTCTTCCAATGTCAGCACAAGATTTAAAAGAGGATCTCGGTTTTAAAAGTTATGAAGGATTGGGTAAAGGAATTAATTATAGGTTTTGTTTTATTAGTAGTAGGTGCATTTTTAACAGTACAATACTGGGCAGAAGTGATTAAGGTTATTCTAGGCGTTTTAGGACCAATATTATTATTTCTAGGTATAATCTTCTTATGGATCGGAGTAGAGGATAAGAAACTTGAGAAAGAATTAGAAGAATTGGAAAAAGAATTAAAGGAAGAAGAAAAGCAAGAGGAGAAGAAGGAAGAGGAACAAAAGAAATAAAAAGATAATTAAAGGATACTGACAATGGCAAAGTCTTTCTATTGGTATGTTCAACAACTCTGGAAAAGACCAAGAGAATACTTAGGAGATTTATATAAGCAAAGAATCATGCAATGGAGAAGAGAACCAGAGATAGTTAGAATTGAAAGACCTACTAGGATAGATAGAGCTAGGAGATTGGGATGGAAACCTATACCGGGAATTGTTTTAGTTAGAGTAAGAGTAAGAAGAAGAGGTGCAACAAAGAAAGAGGATAATAATAAGGGAAGAAGACCAAAGGCAAATTATAGATATAGATATTTAGGTAAATCTTTGCAATGGATTGCTGAAGAAAAAGCTGCAAGAAAATATCCTGGTTTAGAAGTCCTAGCTTCCTATTGGGTTGGTGAAGATGGAGAATATGCTTGGTATGAGGTTATACTAGTAGATCCTGCAAATCCAAATGTACAAGCAAGACCGGAATATGCTTGGTTATTACAGAAGGCTCAAAGAGGTAGAGTATTTAGAGGTTTAACACCTGCAGGAAGGAAATCTAGAGGTTTATTAAATAGAGGAAAAGGAGCTGAAAAAGTAAGACCTTCCTTAAGAGCAAACGATAACAAAGCTAAATAAGCATTATTTTAATTTTTCTTAAAAAACAGCTTTAAGAATATAAAATTGTTTGTGCCCCGCCTAGCGACACCCTGGTTCATCGATCCCCTTCGGGGTTCTCACCGGGCTCAGTTCTAGGCGGGGTGTCAGGACCTCCGGCAATCATCATACTCAGACACACCGGGTTTTCGTCATCCTAGAATTTTTAATCCTTAAATTTATAAAAGAGCTATGCTTAATGCTGAAGATATAAAGAACATCGAAAAAATGATAAGGATAGTTGGGAAAAATTTGGAAACTAAAAATTTCAAATTATTAATAAAGGAGATGCTAGAGGAGGGAAATAAAGAACTCTCTTTAGTTGCTGAAGATTCTGGATTTATTGTAGGAAATCTTGGAGGATTTTCATATATTTTTGTGAGAACATTCGTAATTAATGATAAAGGAAAAAAGTTCTCTAAATCAAAATTTTATTTATTGCCTTATGCTTTCTTTGAAGGAAAAAGAATTGATGATTTAGCGGATATAATTTCCAGAACAATAGAATACTTTTTAACATTAGAATTTATTAAAAAAGAAAAACCGGATGTTGTATTAATTGATGGGAGCTTAATATCTGATTTAATTCAAGCAGCAGTAATGCTAAGTTTATTTAAGAAAGAGAACTATTTTGATACCTTTGTAGAATTTTTAAACCAATATTCCAACTATTTAGATATAGAAGAAATAGATTATGCATTATTAGAAGATTTACCTAAAATTTTTATCACCTTTTATATAAAAACATTGAGAGATTTCTTGCAATATGTAAAAGATAATAATATTCTTGTTTTCTATTTTATTAAGAGACCTGTAGATTCTAAAAGACTAGCTGAAAAGATAGCACCTGATTTATCAAGAAAATTCAACGATTATTTATTATTAAATATTGTTTTCAGAAATAAAGCTTTTGTAACAGATTTATACAAGCAAGAATTAGAGGGACAAGCTATAAGGCAACTCTTTATAGATATTTTAGAAAACTATTATTTTGTTTATTTTAGAAAAGTTCCGAATGGGCATATTTATAGAATAGAGATTCCCGCATTTTATAATGAAAATGAAATAAAAGAAAGCATTTTTAGCATCTTAAATAAATATTCAGACGTACAAGGTTATCCAAGATTATTGTTACTAGCTCATAAATTATGTAATGTTAGTCTAAAAGATAAGAAAATAATAGAAAGACTTTTAATCTCAAAGTTAAAAGATTTTGTTGTACCTGAAGCGACAAGATGAAGATCGGAATAATTGTTGGATCAACGGATATCTCAAAATTCAATGTAGCTATAGATCCATCTAAATATAAAAATGTCAAGATAGGTAGTATCGTAAAATTTGAAGTAGACGGCAAGGAGGCCTATGGTATTATTACAAATATTACAATTAAAAGTACAAATCCTTTAGATATAGCATCCGAATACTCTTCCTTAGAATTGTTTGTACAAAAATTAAAAGGTGTAGAGCAATTAATATTAGCAGAGGTAAAAGTTTTAGGTGTATTAGATGAGAAAAAAAGATTTAGGAAGTTAGATTTCCCTCCTTTGCCTGGGACAGATGTATTCTTAGCTTCTGAAGAAGAAATAAAGGAAATATATGGTATTTCAGAAGAAAAATGGAAATATATAACCGTTGGAAAAATCCTTGGTGGATACTCAATTGAACCCGCTCTAGATAAAAGGGAAATAATTATAAAGCATTTAGCAGTATTTGGAGTTACAGGATCTGGAAAATCACATACTATAGCCGTATTAACTTCAAAGCTTTTAGAACATGGAATACCAGTTGTAATTTTTGATGTACATAGGGATTATATACCAACATTTAAAGATCCTATAATAATTACATTTGACGAAAGAGAAAAAAGATATTTAGAAAGATTCCATAAAGATAGAAGAGGGGATTCAAATCCTAAGATAGAGATTGTCAAATTAAAGTTATATGAGATAGCATCTTATCTACCGGATATCTTAGGAATCTCTCCTCAAGCACATCCATATTTGTATCTCCTATTAGATGCTGCTCTAAAGAACAAGCCAGTGTCATTAGCAGATTTAAAAGAAACTATTAAAGATAAAAGAAAAATTTTAGGACAATTAAGAAAAGAATTTGTAGATCCTAGGATGCTAGAAGAGTTAGATAAAAAATTTGATTCTGCAAGAGCTAGCTTAATTACTAGATTACATAGATTGGAGAAATGGAAGATAGTACCACAAAGTGTTAAAGAGGGGCAATACTTATCAATAGATGATATAATTAAATTAAAAGAAAGTGAAGAAATTCTTGAGGTTGAAGGTGAAGCTATTGAAGCTTCTGAAGGTTTTATAGAAAAAGGAAAACCATTAATAGTAGATTTATTCCCATTGAGTCTTGAAGAACAGAGAGTTTTAATTGATATATTTCTAAATAAGTTGTTCGAATACTGGAAAGAGTTGAAGAAGGAAAATAGGCATATTCCAATAGTAATTGTAATAGAGGAAGCTCACAGGTTTGCTGCAAAGGATGTTAAAGTGTCAAAGATGCTAGGTACTATTGCTAGAGAGGGTAGAAAATTTGGAATAGGATTATGGCTAGTATCCCAGATCCCATCAAAGATATCCGAAGATATAATATCTCAAATAAATACTTTTATTTTCTTAAGATTAACGAATCCAAAAGATCTAACTTTTATTAGAAAATCCTGTCCATACTTATCTGAAGAATATCTGGAAACTATAACTAAATTCGATAGAGGAGAAGCTTTAATAGTTGGTTTAGGCGTTAGACAACCTGTCTTAGTTAAAATAGAGGAAAGAGCTATAATTGGAGGATCTGAAAAAGAGATAGAAGATAAACTAAAAGAATTATATGAGAGTAGTAGTAATAGGGGCGGGTAGATCCGGTTTATATACTTCCATTTTATTATCAGATTATTTCGATGTAGTTGTTTATGAGAAAGAAAAATATGTTGGAAAAAAGAAAGGAACGGATATAGTAAGTACTAATATTTTAAAGTTCATTAAACTAAAGAAAAAAGCTATTAAAAATAAAATATATGGAGCTATCTTTAAACATAAAGGTAAAGAGATATTAATCAAAAGAAAAAGAATTGTTGCTTTAGTTTTGGATCATAAAGGATTTGAAGAATATTTACTAGATTTAGCAGAGAAAAGAGGAGTTTTAGTTAAATTTGGTTATAGGTTCGTTAAAGGTTCGTTAACTCAGTTAACTTTTAAAGAAGGTTCAAAGGTTTTAACCGAAGTTAACTGGGATATTCTTGTAGGAGCAGACGGTGTAAATTCTTTAGTAGCAAGAAATTATAGCTTTTACAAGGCTCAAAAAGTTATATTTGGATATGATTTTTTAGTTAAGGGTAATTTCGAAAAGAAATATGTTATTCTAGAATTAAATCCGGAATATTTCTATTGGATTGTTCCGGAAAATGAAGAATACGCAAGAGTTGGATTTCTTTTTGAAAATGTTAAATTGCATAAAATATTAAAGAAGAAGTTTGAGAGGAAAATATTGGTTAATTATAAAGTTGTTAATTGGATTTTTAGACCAATTCCAATCTATGATAATTATAGGTGGCAAAAAGGAAAGGTTTATTTAATAGGTGATGCTGCTGGAATGGTTAAGAGATTAACAGGTGGCGGTACTATTCCTAGTTTTTGGGGGGCAAATTTACTATTAAAATCAATCCTAAAGAAAGAACCTTTTGACAAAGTAGGACGTCCATTAAAAATGTACTTAAACTACCACAATCTTCTCTACGATTTTATAAAACATCTTTCTATTTCAACAAAATTTAAAATTTTAAAATATGGAAAATTATTTTTTGAAATACTAGGAGATATGGATACTGTATGGGGCCGTGGCCCAGCCTGGCTAGGGCGCCGGCCTGGGGCGCCGGAGGTCCCGGGTTCAAATCCCGGCGGCCCCATAGTTAATCAATAGTAACATCTCTTTTTAAAGAAAGGGGACAAAAGAAAATAAATGCTTAAATTTAAAAAAGTAGTAGTTAAACCTAGGGACTGGAACGCTGAGTTAACATTCAATCCGGCCGTTTATTATGATGGCGAAACCGTTTTTCTCTGGCCAAGAATAATTTTCAAAGAAGATTATGATTTATATGTATCAAAGATAGGATTAATGATATCGAAGGATGGGATTAATTTTCAGAAAGTAAAAATAGTAGTTCAGCCTGATAAACCTTTTGACAAAATGGGTTGCGAAGATCCTAGAGTAACTAAAATAGATGACACTCTTTACATGACATATGTTGCTCTAGAACATGGAGCATGGACTGGTACATCAAGAACAGCTTTAATAAAAGTAGGAAATCCTTTAGATGAAAGAACTTATGAAAAACTTGGAGTAATTACATGGGAAAATGTTGATGATAAAGATGTAGTCTTATTTCCTGAAAAAATTAAAGGAAAATATGTAATTTTACATAGACCAAATTTACATAGGGATAATGTTCAAATACATTATGGAAAAATATTTGTAAAATTTGGAAAACTCGGATGGAAGGAATTCAAATATAAAATTGATAGAATCCCTAAAAGACCAAGTATTTGGATAGCCTTTACAGAAGATTTTAAGATAAGGGAAAGCAAAGTTCTTTATGAACCTTCTGAAAGATGGGAAAGTTGGAAAGTAGGAGCTGGAGCACCACCTATAAAGATTTCTGAAGGCTGGCTATTAATCTATCATGGTGTACAAAGATACAATGATAAAAAAGTTTATAGAGCTGGGGTTCTACTTTTAGACAAAAAAGATCCTACGAGAATTATAGGAAAATATGGCCCTATATTAGAGCCAACCGAACCTTGGGAAAAATATGGGGAAGTATCTTTTGTAGTTTTTCCTACAGGAGCTTTCATTAAAGATAATGAGCTATATGTTTATTATGGAGCTGCGGATACTTATATAGGCTTAGCAGTATTCGATTTAGATAAGTTAGTTAATGAAATATTATGAGGGGTAACATAGGTAAATTTGGTAAAATCAGAATCTTCCACGTTTCTTTTGCGAAATCTTTACCGCCCAAAAGTGTATAAGCCCATTTGATTAAATCATTGGAAAAAATGGCTAAAGCTATTCCTTTTGCAATAACCTCTAAAGGAAAGTTTGAAGTGCATAAAGAAATTGTTAAAGCATCTACATCTGTAAATCCTGTAAGAAAAGCTGTTAAATAAACTCCAAGATTTCCAAATAAGGAATACAAAAATTTCAAAGCGGTTTTAACAATAATATATATTAAACCGAAAAATAGAGCTTCCTTTATTATAGTTTCAGAGGGGATCTCTGTTTTTCCTTCTACTTTTATCCTAAGAAAATAAATTGTGAGGATCCAAAAAAGAAAAGTAGGAATGAAAATATAAAAAGCGACTTTTCTAATAGCTAACACATTAAAAATAAGTACTAAAAGGAGTACTCTTAAATTCCTCATCCAAGTAGCAGAAGCTATGGCACCCAAGGCTCCTTTTGAAATTCCTGGATTTTCTTTAACTAAGGAAGACATTGAAAGAGTTACAGCAGTAGAAGAAACTATTCCACCAGTGATGCCCAATAAAATCAAGCTTTTAGCACCAAAATATTTTAACAAAAGATTTCCAACAAAATTAATGAAAGCTATTATAAAAATAACGAAGAAAACATTTTTTATATTAAAAGCATAGATTTGAATGGATGGAGAAAACAAATATGAGATAAAAACTATAACTAGAAAAAGAAGATCTTTTTTCATAGATTATTTTAAATAGACGATCTCTTTAAAGCATTTTACTATATCTTCTCCTTCATTTGCCTTTACTAAAAATATTGTTATATTGTTTTTGTAATACTTTGTTACATCACAAACTTTCGAAATACCTTTCCTAATTAAATTCCATTCACAAATCGTCTGATTTTTCAATAAGATTTTTACATTATGCAAATCCTTGTAAGCTTTTATTTTGATGTATCCCCCTTCACAAAAAGCATAAAAAGGATCGCTAGGATATTCATAGCTCGTTGTTTTAATATAGAATAATATTCCAATAACCCCTATTAATAGAACTCCAACTCCCAATAAAAACCAACCTATAGCCTTTAAGGTTTCTATATTCATAAATTTAAAAAGAAAGCTTTAGCTAAAAGTTTTAATGATGAATTCGGAGCATGCAGAATTATGAAGAGACGCCTGCACCCTGAATCAGTGCTTTCTCCTCTTCTCTTAAATTCCAAATCTTTAATCCTAATTCTTGTGCTTTCTGTATAATTTGCAATCTCTTCCTTTTACCTACAGTACTTGCAATTACAACACAATCTCTGTTTGGATCTAAACCTTCTAATTCTTCAACATTGTGTACCAGAACAGGTCTTAATCCATTAGGTAATAAACCTTTAACTTCTTTAGGGGATCCATATCCAGTTTCAACTGGGGCTGGTTTTCCTTTTTGCTTTTTTCTTATCTTATTATGGATTCCTTTAGGTCTTCTCCAGTGATCAGGATCTTTTCTAAAAGCTATTTTCTTCCACCAATATGGCCTTAGGTAATCAGGTTTCTTTCTTTTAATTTTCCTTCTTAACTTTAATTTTGATAATATAGACATGTGAATGGTTAAAGAAAAAATTTATTATAGCTTTCTAAGCTTCTCAAGTAAGATCTTTTTTTCTACTCTATAGACAGTTTCTCTCACTAATTCTATTGCGTCAGGATTAACTGATATAGAATCTATCCCTAATCTTACTAACATCTCTGCAAATTCCGGATCGGAGCCTGCTTGTCCACAGATTGACGTATAAACATTATATTTCTTTGCGACTTTAATTA
>CAZNIQ010000011.1:0-19808 GCA_964573185.1 Candidatus Woesearchaeota archaeon
TAGTGCTTAATTATGTCTGAAGGTCTCAAGGATCTATCTGAAGGAACGTTTTCAACTAAAGGAGCTAAAACCACAATGTTTTTAGGTTTCGCAAAACCTTTTTGAACGAGTTTGACGTATCCATATAAAGCTGCAATTACAGAAGCAGCTCCATGCATATCTATATGCATATCTTCGATATATCCTGTAGGTTTCAAATGCAAACCCCCCGCATCAAAGCAAACACCTTTTCCTACAAGTACTATAGGCCTTTCATCTTTATTTGGCAAATACTCTATTATTAATAACTTTGGAGGATGTATAGAACCTTTACCTACATTGTATATTCCACCGAAACCTCTGTTTTTTAATTCTTCATGATCAAAAACAATTATGTTTACTGGTAAATCCTTAAATACTCTTTCAACTTCTTTAACAAAAGTGGATGGGTTTAAATTTATTGGTCTTTCATTTGCCCAATCTCTGGCAAGATATACAGCATCCCTAATTACTTCAACTTCCTTTAATTCTTTTTCATAATTTCCTTTAACATAAATTTTGTATTCAACTGTCTTTCTTTCCTTTTTATGTTTATCAAACTCATAAGCTGCTAGAAACATTCCTAAAGCAACTTCTTTAAAATCTAATTCCCCTAAATCTAAATAAACCTCTTTGATTCTATTAGATTTCAAATATTTGAACAATCTAGCTCCAAATCTCAAAGAATCATCTTTATTTCTATATGTTCCATAAATAACATTTCCTTCTCTATAGAAATTTACATCTTTAAAGAGTTCCTTATCTATATTTGCTTCTCCTTCCTTTACTGCTTTTACTAATGGTTCTTTTAACTCTTCCGTAAAATAAAACTTTAGAATGTTCATACTCTAACTATGCAAAAGATTTGGGTAAAGTATTTTATTATCACCATTTACCGGTTAATATTATAAATTTTTTATCTTATAAGTTTAATAATTATGATAAGTAATAGTAATAATTTCTTAGAAAAAACGCTTCGGGAAGTGGGAATAGGTTATAATTTATATTACAATGGAAGATTGGAAATTACAAGTCAAATTACTATTAGAAAGGATTTTTACAATTTACTTCTTATTGCAAAAGGCAATAATCTTATTACTAGAGGGCCGATGTATGTTTCTGCACAAAGATTTCCAGTAGGACAAGATATTGGGAAAGAATGGGAACGTGAATTGCGTTTTTTATTGAACTGTATTAAAGAAGAACAATCTGTAATAGTCAAATATGTTTGTTTGGATCACTTAATTGAATCTTCCTCAACACTTTTATTAATTCTTAATAGACTGATAGTTGAACATAACAGAAGACTTTATGAACAATTTCAAACGGCGTTATATACGCTTGCTCATTCTTCAGAAGCTATGTTTAATTTCTTGGAAGATGGTACAATACCAAAAAGAATTATAAGAAGAATTTCAAATTTAATTGATAAGTTATTTTCACAGAAGTTACATCTTGAAGAATATTATAAAAAAGAGGGAACAAAAGTTAGAAGATTTTGGAGACCAAGAGAAGCACAAAATGAAATCCATAATTATTATTTTTCAAAACAAGTGCTGAATGCTGTAAGTAAAAAGGAGCTAATGATAGATATAGTTACACCCGTTTTTTATGGAAGCGTATCAATATTAGGCCACGTTCTTGCAGGTTTAAGAAAACTAAATGAGAGCGCTTTACCAGCAATCATGGTATATTCAAAAAATGAAAAAGTTCTGAATAGAAAAGAAGAAATAAATAATGAAAAAATTAGAATCTATAAGCATATTATTGAAATTTGGGGATCACTAAAATACAGACCTATTCTTTTAGTAGATGATAGTATAGGATCCGGTAGAACAATAAGATATGCTTTAATATTATTACTATCTATTACTAGAGATGAGAACCTTGACGAGCTTCTACAGAAGTATAAGCAGTCATATAAAGATATAAAGGAGCTAGTAAATTATGCTAAAACAAAAGATATTTATGTAGCTATTGAAGCAAAGGTACCAGAGGAAACGATATCGGAACAAAAAAGAAACGAATATAAAAATCTTTTACAATCCTTATTAGTGGAGCCACCATTTTTAGTTATGCCATCTAAAGTTATTATAATTTATCCAAAGCAACTTTACAAACAAGTAGGATTAGTAGCAAAATCTATTAGAGGACTGGCAGAATTTGATGTAGAATTGAAAGATAAGGAGAAATTTCTTAATTTCCGAAAGAAATACGAAGAATTGATAAACACAGCATAATCTGACCCGGAAGGACATCATCATTTTTCAGTCCCGGGGTGGAGCTCTTCACATAAATTCCAAAAATCTTCTCTAAATTTAACCTTTTTCAGGTAAAGGAATTTTCCCGGAGCAGATTGTGGTTTCGGCTCAAGAATCCCTTTAAAAACGTAAGGAATATATTCTTCTTTAAATAAATCAAAGTACAAACCTAAGACAAAGGAAACTAATTTTCTTACCATTTGCTGCAAAAATCTATTTCCTCTAATTCTTATTTCAAAATAATTTTCTTTTTCTTCAAATTTAAAATCATAGATACAACATATAGAATTCTTAGGAAAACCTATCGTAAAATTATGAAAACTTTTGCAACCTATAATTTCTTTTTCAAAAATTTTAACTGCTTTTATGTTTATTTTTTCGATCTTCTCTCTTTTTCTTACAAGAATTCTTTTATCATTTAAGATAAGATATTTTGGTTTAAATATCCATGTTTCTTCTATTTCTTTTGGTAATAAGTAAAGATATTCTTTCCATTCAACAAAATCTTTTATTTTTATATTTTTCTTTAACTTCCAAACATTTAAAATAAAAATATTATTAATTCTTTTTGGAAAACTAACCTCTTTATTATAAACCAACTTTATATAATTCTCAAAAGCATTTACATCTTTATCTGTTCTAGATACTACCTCCCATTCCAAAGGTTTTCCTATCTTTTTAAATAGAGTTCCAAGAATAGTTTTCTTTCCTTTTTGAGGTACTAAACCATGATATCCCTTCCCAGAATAAGCTATTTTAAGAACGTACGATTTCAAAATAATAAGAATTTAGTTTCTTTAAGTCTTCTATCTTTATATCATTGATATCTTTGATAGGATACTCTGTAATAAACATAGCTTCAGAAATTATGCTTCCAAACTCCTTGGGTGGTAATAAAACTACTGGCCTTCTCTCCCTTTCCTTTACATTTTTTATATTTGTAATTATTGTATATATCTTCTTTCCCTTAGCTCTAACTACAAATAAATTATCATATTCTGGATGCTTGGAAACGGATAAGATTTCTACAATATCGTACCTAAATATTTGGTATGGTTCTTTCGGACAGATTTTATATTTTCTTTCCAAGTCCTCTACTTCTTCAATAAAATATTCTATAAACTTTTTTCCATATTCAGATGTTTTTGCATCTTTCAATTTCTTTACTTCTTCTTTCAATTGATTCAGAATTTCCTTAAAATAATTTTCATCATAATAGGAATACTTTAATTGTTGAATTAGCGAGTTTATTTTTTTCAAAGTCTCCCTTTCTTTTTGGACATATTTTTCTAAGTGTTTAAACAAAGATTCTATCCATTGGTTCAGCAGTGTGTAACAGTCTTCACTATTCTGCTGTGGGACTGTCATCACTTTAAAAAGTCTAATCCTAAAATTTATAAATGTCCTTGAAAAAGTACTCTGAGTTTTTAAAGAAAGGTTATGTTCTAACAAGCAAATTATGCCCCAAGTGCAAATCTCCTTTGTTAAAAGACCCTAGAACCAATGCTCTCTTTTGTCCCATCTGTGGTTGGAAATCTATAGAATTTACAGAACAAGAAGTTTTATCAGATGTTTATACAAGGATTCTTACAAAATTATCTATCGAAGAAGATCCTAAAAAATTATATTATTTATTAAAAAGTTTAAAGGAAATTAAAAAATTACTTAAGAAGTAGTTCTGCAAGTTTTGCAAATGCAGATCTAGTAATGAATACTCCTATTGTTATTCCAATTAGAGTTGTGACTGCGAAACCTCTTAACAATCCTATTCCTGACCAAAATAGTGGTAACATTGCTAATGCAAATGCAA
The DNA here is from genome assembly GCA_964573185.1 of Candidatus Woesearchaeota archaeon. Taxonomy (GTDB): domain Archaea; phylum Nanobdellota; class Nanobdellia; order Nanobdellales; family CAZNIQ01; genus CAZNIQ01. The sequence continues at coordinate 4,090 of CAZNIQ010000011.1, forward strand.
AATAGGATGTCATTACGATAAAGAATGCCCTTCTTATTCTTTCAGCAATTTCCATCTTCTTTCCAAATAATATTTCATCTAAAATTACTATTTGGTCGTCAACACCAGTACCAACGGCAATAATGATACCTACTAGGGAAGGTAAATCCAATGTCCAACCAATCGTTTTTGCAATAGCTAAAGTTGCTAGAGCCTCTACTAAAACGTTTAACATCACCAACAGAGATGCTTTTATATTTCTATATCTTAAGAAAATAACAATTGCAACACCAATTATAGCAAATAAAGCTGCTAGAGAAATCTCTTTTAAGAATTCTTTTCCTAAGAAAGGCGATATTTTTTCAATTCTTATAATCTTTAGCTTAACTGGTAATGAAGCTGAAAGTATTGCTTGTAGTTTTCTCATTTCCATCAAAGCATTCTTCCTAGCTTCCCACAAAGTATTTCCAAATCCTGAACCTTCTATAGAAACCTCAGTAACGGGTTTTTCTTTTAGACCAGCACCTATTCTTAATTCCTCAACAAATTTATTATCTAAATATAAATCTAAAGTAGCATTTACATAAGCTTTCCCAGTATAGGGATCGTATATAACACTTCTATTTTTAATTAGTTCATACAATCTCTTAGCAGCTTCTTTAGAAATAACAATCTGGAAATAGAAATTACAAGCATAACCATTAGCAACTCTTCCACAATATGTTATTCCAGAACAATATCTAGTATTACAGATGAACTTTATATCTTCTCCAGTAAAGACTAGCGTTTTATTGTCTAGATACGCTTCAAATTTACCTTGGGATTCTAAAATTTCAAGTAATCTTCTTTCAGATTGTGGTAACTCAACAATAATATAGTATTTATTTGCTAGCGGATTCCTTTCAATCCTAATTTCTACTTGCTTTATTCCATAAACATTTAATCTTTGCTCAAGGATATCCTTAATTCTTAATAAAGTTTGATAATCTACAGGTTTCTCAGGTTCTAGAACAACACGTATGCCACCCGTAATATCTATTCCAAACTTTAATGGAATTCCTCCTACCTCTTTAACGGTAAAATTCAGAAGTTTTCCGTTAGAAGCATTAGCTTTTATTAATCCTTGATCGGTAAGAATATAAATTGTTCCATTCAAATGATCCATACATTGATAAAAGGAATTTAAATCTGTAACTTTACAAGAATTTATTGCTTTAACAATATAGTTTCCCGGCTCTAGAATAACTTTTTTTGGTGTGGGTAATAAAGAAAAAATGCTGAAAATTATTAATGCAAAGTATAAAATCATTCTAATATCCTTCAAAAATTTAGGTATTTTCATTCATCTATCTTTTTAAAAAGCAATTTAAGGTTTTCCGTGAGATTCTCCCAGAGTTATTCCTTCAGCGATTAAATGTGCAACTCTTACAGGTTCTGGAATTACAGAATAAACGGCTGTATATCTAATTAACTCTTCAACTTTTTCTTTAGGCCAACCATAATATTGATACCATACAATTCCATTTTTAACTAATACTTTTTGAGGTTCTCCTGCTTTTCGTATTTTTCTCCATTTTTCTTCCCAATTAGGAACATTCTGTATAGCTCTATAAATTTCGTCAAAATTCGGTTTGTTTCTAGTAACAACAATAACTGGCAAACCTGTTAATTTATACAATTCTTCAATATCTATTACATTAAAACCCCCAACTGTGATTCCGTTTATCATAATAACTCTTAATTGTGGTTTTTGTCTAGATTTGTTAATCATTTCAGCTATTTTTTCTGTAGCATCGTCACCATCAACAGTAACTTTTGTAGAGAGAACAGCGTCAATTTGTTTATAACCTCTCATCACAACACCTACTACCAAACACTCTTTATCTTTCTTTTTATCAAAATATCCATCATCTATACCTATTATCCGTATCTCAGGTTTCATTTAATTTCTACTATATCTCCTAATGTTAGATATTCTTCCTCCTTCTTTTCTTCTTTTAAATAATAATGATATTTAACTTCTTCAATTAATTTTACTCCTAATATCTTTTCAAGCTTTCTAGCGGTTTTTAAATCAGGTACCAATTTACCTTCTTCTATTTTTCTGTAAGTACTTTCCTTAAATCCAAATTTCCTGCAAAACTCTTCAATAGATAAACCTAATTTTTCTCTAGCTTTTCTAATTCTTTCAGCATAGTCTTCTACTATTTCATATTCTTTTTCAACAATTTCTTTCTCCTCTGTTATATTTTCTTCTTTAACTTCTCCAATTTTTCCAATTATTTTTCCATATCTTGCGCAAGAAGAACAGACTTTTAAAATAGTACCTTCTACTTTAATTAAAAAAATAGCTTCGTTGGAGCCGCAGATCTCACATTTCATTTTGCAAGATCCTCTAATAACTTTGCTATATCGTCTTTAAATTTAACAGCAATTACTAGTCCTAAACCAATACCCAATGCTATTGACAAAGCTAGAACTGCATATTTAAATGCAATAATTAATATTGTAGCATCAATTCCTATTGTTTCTAAAGCCATAACTAAAGCAAAATACAATATTAAGAATCTTACAGCCCCTGCTAAAACATCTTTATATTTCATTTCCATTTTCTGAATAGTATCTTTTAGGAATTCTGAAATAAAGGCTCCTCCAATTAATATAAATATTGCTGCATAAAGATTCGGTAGAAACATTATTAAAGCATTAGCAAAATCTGTTAGTACTTTTAATCCAATTATCTGTAAAGCTTGTGCTATGAATAAAATATATACATACCATTTTGCCAGGTTTGCTAAAAGATCTGAGAATTTCAATCCCATTAAAGCATCTTCCAATCCTTTCTTTTTTAACCAATTGTCTATATCAATTCCTTTAACCAAAACCAACTCTACTACTTTATATATTATTTTTCCCACAATATAACCTACTACTAATACTACAGCAGCTCCTATCAAATTTGGTATTAGTACTACTATATTATTCCACAGATTTACAAGCAACTGTTTTACAGCTTGGAAAGCTGCTTCTAACATCTTAATTTAATTTTTCTTTCCTTTATAAATTTTTAGAACTCCTCTTCTAATTCTTTAAGATAGCCTTTCTTCTTTAAGTACTCTATTTCTTGCGTATTATACCTATATATGATGTCACCCTTTTTATCTCCTTGTATTTCATATGGCTTTACCAGTACTATATCTCCTTCCCTTATCCACAATCTCCTTTGTAATTTACCCGGGATCCTACAAATTCTTGTTTTACCATCAAAGCATCTAACTTTAGCATGAGCCCACCCAACCATTTCCTCAACTATCCCAAGCACTGTATTCTTATCTGGTAAAGGTATTTTCTTCTCTTCCACAAAGAAAACTTTTTAAAAAGAAAATAAAAAGGTTATTTTACCACTCCTCCTCTTCCCACTCTTCCTCCCATTCCTCTTCCTCCTCCCACCATTCCTCTTCTCCTTCTTCATCCCAAAATTCTTCGCCTTCTTCATCTAACTGAAGCCTTAACCAATCTTCCATGCCCTTTCAACAAACTAAAACCTTATAAACTTTATTTATTTTAAAAACCTCAATAACACTGTTAATTTGTAAACATTTTTACTGGTTTGTCTATCCCTGGTATGTAGTTTTCTAGTTATTTTTATTTCAACATTATAGATTCTTTTTATTTTATTTACAACTCTTATCACTCTTCTAGAATTTGTTACATAGAGATCTATTCCCTCCTTTTTTTCATCTTCCTTAGTTATTATTATATCTTCTTTTTCCAAAATCTTTTTCACTTCGTTTGAATAATACTCGATATTATTACCTCTTATCTGTATGATGACTTCATAATATTTTGATTTTATTCTGGAACATTCTTTGCAAACTATCTTCTTTATCGGAATAACAATTATTCTCTTTAATCTTCCATAAACATTTTTTATCTTTATTAATAGTGTAACATACAAAATATATGAATTGTTTTCAAATTTGACATCTTCTATTTGTAAATCTAAAATCTCGTATTCTTCTTTATTTAAAGCATCTAATATTATTCTTTTAAGATTATCTATCGTTGGCTCATATGATTTATTTTTATAAAAAAATCTTCCGCAAATAACACACTGTTTCAAATTTATATTTAGTTCCCATATTTTGCCTTCTGGCAACACCCTTTTAGCATAACAAGTAGGGCAAATACCATCGATAAGTATCTTTGTTTTTCTTCCGCATGAAGGACATGTGAACATCATATTACGTATACCTGAATATGAGGTATATCCTTTATGTACTTTACGTGAACATCTCGTATAATACCCAACCTTTTCAGAAGCTCTATGGAATTTTTACCTATAGCATTTATAACATCAAAATCTTGTAAAATTTCTTTTATTTTTTCCAAATCCTTCTCTATATCATATTCCTCACCTCCATAAAATGGTTCTTTAATTTTTATCCTTAAACCATTATGTTCTATTTCTTTATTAAATAAATCCTTATCACAAATGGATATGATCCTCAGATATTCATTATGTATTTTAATTAAAACTTTAGAGGACATATCTTACTGGGGATTCTGCACCACATGCTTCGCATTTTAAATACCAGTATCTTCCCTTCTTGATTAATTTAGTATCCGGTTTCCCACATACAGGGCAAATTACGAATTCCTTAGCAAATAACTCTAATTTTTGATAAAGGCTTTTTGGAGTAATTTTCTTACCAATTATAGCTTTTCCTTCCTCAATCGTAACAGGAGTTCCATATTCTTTACCCAAGAATTTAGCAAGCAATTTTTCATCTCTTCTAAATCTTTGAACAATTTCCTTCCAATTTAATATAACAGTTTTATTTTTCTGATAAATTATATTGGGTTTTGGAATTTCGAATCTAGAGACTTCTACTCTGATAGGTGGAAGTATCTTATACGCTCTTTCTAAAAGTTCTTCATAAGTATAAGGTAGCAGTTTCATTTTATGACTTTTACTTTAAGATTTTTAATTTTCCCGGTTGTGGTTCATAAATAAAACCATAAAGTTTTAATTCTTCTACAACTCTTTCTATTTCTTCAGGATTTGCATCTATTTTCTCATAAAGAACATTTATATCTACCCCTTCCCCTCTATCCTCTCTTTCTAAAATTTCTAAGACAGCCTTTCTAATATCAACAACCTTCCTTTTTTCAACAGTTTTATCTTCCTCTCTCTTTTCCCTAGTTTCAATTTTTATTCCTCTAGATAAATATTTTTTAATTATAGGAATTTTTAACAGGATTTCTACTTCGGGTTCAATTACTACTAAAAAGTCTGGATGTATATATTTTTTTCCTCTAAATTCTTTTACTTTGCCTAAAACTAAAATACTCTGCCCTTCTTCCAAAGAAGGAAAATTAAATAATTCATTTTCAAAGATTCTAATAGTAAAGTTTTCTATTCCATTATTTACTATTACATCAATATATTTTCCTTTATCTATTATTTTAATCACTGTTCCAACTACATAAACTCTTTTGAAGTCCTCATATTTTAGGATTCCAATATATCTCATCTTGCTCTCTGTATGAATCCTGGTTTTGGTTCATATAACTCGCCTTGTTTTAATAACTTTTGAATAATTTCTTCCGCCTTATTCTTGGGTATTTTGTATCTTTCTGCCTCAGTTAATATATCATTTATAGGAACTGGTCCATTATATGTTTTTTCTAGCTGATCTATTATATCTAAAATTATACTGATCTTACTTCTTTGTGAAGCTGAAACTCCTGCGGCTATTATATCTACATCCAATTTGCCTGTCTCAGGATCAATTCCTACTTGCTTCATAGAGTACATTAGAAGATTTATTGCTAATTCAGCATCTTCTACAGTAACATATTTTGACAATCTCAATCTTGCAGAAGCTTCTGCCAACCTTATTAATGCTTCTAACTGTCTTGGAGAAATTGGAACAGCTTTTATTCCTTCTTCAACGTTATAAGCCTTTCTTAATTTTAAATAAAATTCTTTTATTTTTTGGGCAGCTTCTTCAGTCCATTTAGGAATAATTCTTCTAGCATAAGCTATATATTTCTTTAAGAATTCTGGAGGTAATATAGGTTCTATTTTTTCAGGATGTATAAGCGAGTTCAAGATATGAGAGGCTATTACCTCATCCTTCTTTTCATCTGGAATATCTCTAATTACAAAAATCAAATCAAATCTATTTAGTATTGTAGGGGGTAAATCTATTTGTTCTGCAATAGTTTTCATTGGATCCCATCTTCCATATTTAGGATTTGCAGCTGCTAAAACAGATGTTTCTGCTTTTAATGTAGCATGAATGTTTGCTTTAGTTACAGTGATTGTTTGAGATTCCATTGCTTCATGTAATGCTGCTAATTCCTGTTTTGGTATTTTATCAAATTCGTCAATTGCACATATTCCTCCTGAAGCTAGAACTAAAGCTCCAGCTTCTAAAGCCCAACCTCCTTTTAGAAATTCATCCCTAACTACTGTAGCCGTAAGACCGACTGCTGAGGCAGACTTGCCTGAAACATATTTTCCTTTTGGAGAAATCTGGGAAGCATATCTTAATAATATTGTTTTTGCAACACCTGGATCTCCAACTAATAGAATATGGATATTCCCTCTTACTACAGTTCCATCAGGTCTAATTTTTTTAACACCTCCCACCAATTGCAATAAAATTGCTTTCTTTATTTCCTCATATCCATGTATAGATGGAGCTATGGATCTTACCATAATATTCCAAAAATTAGGTGATGCTGCTATTTCTTTTATCTTTAATTCATCTTCTTTTGTAATCTCTATTTCTTCAAGAGATTTTTCAACAGTTTCTATATAAATTGCTTCTATAACAATATCATATAGTGTCCCTTGTTTCGATTGTAAAGGTATTTCTTTTGGAATTCCTACTATTTTAACCCTATTACCAGGTAATGTTTTTCTTTCCATTTTTGGTTCACAAAGATCGTCTCTTAGAAATACATTTATCCTTCTAGGTTGTTCTCCTCCTTCTAAAACATCCGGTGGTTCTTCTATTAATAATCTCTGAGTATCTATAAATTTCTTTGCAATTTCTATAAATTTACCTGAAGATTTTTTACATACCGGACAAATTTTTGGCTTCTCTATTTTAAATCCATATTGCGGATACCAGAATTCTGCCTGACATTCTGGCAAATCATGTTTATACTTTACTGCAATTACCATTGGTCTAACTTCTGATGCTAGTTTAATTATTCCTTCAATCTGGATTAGTTTACCAATATGTTCGCTTCTTATATCCCTTATACGAATTTCTCTTGGTATATCTTTTACTCTAACGTAATATTCTTTTTTTGGTTCCTCTAATGTGTATTTTTGTATTAATTCTTTTAATACTTGTTTAAAATACTCTAAAATGTCCTCAGGATTTTCTAATAATTCTTCTGCAAGTTCCTTATCAAATTTTTGCAAATCTTCAAAGGAGATAACCAAGGATCTTTTTCCTTCAGATATAATTCTAGCTATCTCATCCTTATAATAGCTTTCGAGGAACTCCTTTATCTTAAGTATGATCTGTTCTCTCTCCACAGTAAGTAATAGGTTTTAAAATATTTAAGGAAGACGTCATTATATTGGGCCGGTAGCTCAGCCTGGTAGAGCGGCGGGCTCTTAACCCGCAGGTCCCGGGTTCAAATCCCGGCCGGCCCGGGTTTCATTTATAAATCTTAATTTTAATGTCCAATACATGTTAAAGAAAATTGTAAAATTACTTTATGACGTAAAAGACGAAGCAAAAATAAAATTAGAGAAGATTTCAGACACATTACATTTAGGGATAAAGGATGGAACTGCTTATATAATAAAAATATTCTATCAGAAAAGAAATTTAACACCTTCTCATTTTAAAGAGTTAATAGAATATTTAGAAAGAAGATTAGATGAAGTTTTGAAAGAAAAGCAGATTGAAGCAAAAGAAAAAAGAGTAATTCTAATTATGAGAAGTAAATTATCTAAAGGAACAAAAGAGAAAATCAAGGAGCTTATTAATGGAAAGAAGGTTTGGGTATTTGAAATACCTGAAAAATTTGTATACGAACCTGAAAAAGACGAAGTATTTGATAAGTTTTTGAATATCTTAAAGGAACTTAAATAATTTTTTATGCGAATAGCCGTAATTGATAGAAGCAAATGTAAGCCTGATAAATGTGGTTACCTCTGTATAAAATATTGTCCTTTAATTAAAAATAATATAGAGGTAATCAAGATAGGTCCGGATAAAAAACCGATAATAGACGAAAATTTATGTATAGGTTGTGGGATATGCGTTAAGAAATGTCCTTTTAAGGCAATAGAAATAGTTAATTTACCAGAAGAACTAAAAGAAGATCCCGTTTTCCAATATGGTCCCAATGCTTTCAGAATTTATAGATTACCAATACCTAAATTTGGAAATATCATAGGAATTATTGGACCAAATGGAATTGGAAAATCTACTGCTATAAAAATATTAGCTGGTTTATTGAAACCCAACTTCGGAAAATTTGATGGTATTTCTGAAAAGGAAATAATCAAGAGGTTTAGGGGTACAGAACTTCAAACTTATTTTGAAAAATTATATAACAAAGAGCTTAAGATTTCTTATAAACCACAGGATATTCTTCTGATAGCTAAGTTGTTTAAAGGGAAAACTGTTAAAGAACTTCTTTTAAATGTAACAAAGGATGAAAATAGAATTAGAGAAATTGCTGAAAAATTAAATATTTCGCATATTTTGGATAGGAATGTAGAAAACTTATCGGGAGGAGAGTTACAAAGGGTAGCTTTAGCAGCTTTATTTTTAAAACAAGCTAATGTATTTTTAATTGATGAACCAACAGCCTTTTTAGATATAAAAGAAAGATTGAATCTTGCAACTTTTTTAAATAATTTTAAATCCGAAGATAAAGTTATTTTACTAGTTGAGCATGATTTGATTTTCTTAGATTATACTACGGACTTTGTTCATATCGTATATGGAAAGCCCAAAGTTTACGGTATTTTTAGCTTATTAAGAAGCACAAAAGACGGTATAAATGAGTATCTTGAGGGATATCTTAGGGAAGAAAATGTTAGAATTAGAGATAGAAAGATAATCTTTGAAGTTAAAGCTCCGGAGAGGCCAGAGTATAAAGAGAAAATAATTTCTTGGACTAAGTTAATGAAAAAATTAGATGGATTTACATTGGAAGTTGAAGAAGGATACATAGGAAAAGGAGAGATCGTTGGTGTTGTAGGTCCTAACGGTATAGGAAAAACTACTTTTGCAAAAATACTTGCGGGGATTTTAAAACCAGATGAAGGGGAAATATCAAAAGAAATAGAAATTTCATACAAGCCACAGTACATTGAATTAACTGAAGAGCAAAAATGGATAACTGTTCAGGAATTTTTAAGAAAAATCAATCCTAGATATAGATCAGAAGAATATCTAATTAATCTAATAAGACCTCTAGGTGTAGATCTTCTATTTGAAAGGTATCTTGGGGAACTATCTGGTGGAGAATTACAAGCCGTATTTACAGTTGGATGTCTACTAAAAGAAGCAGATCTCTATGTTATAGACGAGCCCACTGCCTTTTTAGACGTTGAACAAAGAATAAACCTCTCAAAAGCTATTAGAGATTTTATAAAAACAAAAGAAAAATCAGCATTTGTTATAGATCACGATATTTTATTTATAGATTATATATCTGATAGCTTGATTGTCTTTAGAGGTGAACCTGGTAAATATGGAAAAGCTATAGGACCCCTTTCAATGAAAGAAGGGATGAATTTATTCTTAAAAGATTTAGGAATAACCTTCAGGAGAGATCCTGAAACAAAGAGACCCAGGGCAAATAAGCCCGGAAGCGTACTGGACAGACAACAAAAAGCGAAAGGGGAATACTACTATCTCTCGTAAGATTTAAAAGTAAGATAGTAGTGGAGTAGTAAATCTAAAACTTTTTAAAAGAATTATCAATCTTGATTAGCATGAACAATAGACTAGCGAGCTATACATATATATATATAGCAAGCTTTTGCTATTAAGCGTTTTTGGGATTATAGCATTATTAGGAGGAACGTTTGCATTGACAATTTCTAATATAACAGTAAACGGACAACCAATACCAGTAGATCTTGGATATGTAAATAGTAACTTTAACATAATAATAAACGCAACAGCGGATGTAGAAGCAAACTGGACTATAGTAATTTGGAATGAAACTTATTATATAAAAGAAATACTTACTGGATACAATAAAACAAATAATCTAACAGATAAAGTAGTAACGGTAGATATAACGGGATTAACAGATGGGTTATATTATATTAATTTAACAGCGTATAATGCTACTAATGCTACCTACAGGAACACAACATTGTTAGGAAACTTTACTTTAGATAAAACACCTCCTGTAATTGAAGTATTATGTAATAACAAAACATTAAGCAATAACACATGGTATAATGAAACTTTAACTTGTACTATAAATGTAACAGATAATTTAAGTGGTGTAAATGCAACAGAAATCTATTTAGATGGGCAACCAAAAACTACTGAAACATTTAATATAACAGCAGAGGGAAGGCATAACTTAACAATAAGAGCAGTAGATAATGCTGGAAATCCAAATGAAATATATTATGAATTTGGAATAGATTTAACAGAACCATTAATAAACAGTGTAAATTATATCGCCCCAAGAAATTACACAGATAATTTAAATAGAACTTGGGTAGCTGGAATAATTAATGTAACTTATAATGTATCTGACAACTTAAATGGCAGTGGTATAAAGATTGTAAGGGTATTAATAGATGGAGGAGAATATATTAATTCTACGAATACAACAGGTGTATTTACTATAGATACAACAAAATTATCTTCAAACACAAATCATACATTTGAATTAGAAGTATGTGATTTCGCTAATCATTGTAATAAAACTGCAATCGCGGAACTATGGATAGATAATGAAGCACCATATTTTGAAATAGTATATCCAATAACCTATGGACAAACCTACTACACCAATGGAACTTGGACTAATTTACCAACTAATATAACCGTTATGGTATTCGATAACGGGGCTGGAATAAACTGGACAGCTATATATCCAGTATTAGATATCAGATTAATTAATGGAACACTAATTTGGATGCAAAAAGCCAATTATACAATAGATAATAGGACAGATTATAATGGAACAATAATTGTAGATGTTATAAAAACATTAGAGTATTATACAGAAATTTATGGAGAAGGCGAATATTACTTCAAAGAAATAAAGGCATACGACTTACTAGGAAATTGCAATTATACATATAAAGTAACATCTAATCCATTTTATATAGTAATTTATGATATAACACCTCCAAATGTTACATTAGTTAATGTAACGAAAGCAGATGGATTAGAAGCCAATTACATAAATGGAAAATATTATGTAAATACAATAAATGTAACAATCTACATAAATGCAACAGATAATCTAGCAGGAGTTGATAAAGTTGTAGCATATGTAAATGGAGTAGAGATAAACGGAGCTAACTTAGGAAACGGAATATACGCTATAGAATTGACAAACTTAACAGATGGAGAATATAATATAACAGTAAAAGCTGTTGATTTAGCAGGAAATAGGAATATGTATACGCTAACAATAGTAGTAGACACAGTAGCTCCAGAAGTAGTATATGCAAAGGTAATATCTCCAAGAAAAGTAGAAGTATTTGTTAACGAAACAAATGGTATAGAGGTATTATATAAAGCAATTATAAGCAACAGACATTCTGTTAATATAACAAACGTTAGCATTGATAGCAATAAAGTAATTTTAACAGTAAATGTAACTCCATTAGTAGGAGATAACTTAACAATAGAATTAAAAGATTTAGCAGGAAACGCTGGACAAGTAACAGTTAAAATAGAAAATGCTGCAGATGCTGTTTACATATTATACAACACATCAGACTGGCATTATATAGCATTTGAAAAACCAATAGATGCAAGCTATGATATATTTCAGAAAGCTTTAACAGAGGAATTAGGATTAGTGGGAGAATCTAAAGCAACAGTATTAATGTATAAAGGAGACATAGGTAAAACTAATCCTTGGATAACCGTAGCACCAGCTAATTTAGGAAAAGAATATGGATATGGTTATGCGGTAAAGCCAGATTACCAAGGAAGAGAATATGTATTGCTACCAGTTAAATTCAGGCAAACAGCAGATAGAACATACATAACACTAGAACCTGGATGGAATTTGGTAGGAATAATATTGTTGAATGAAACAGCTAGGAACGAGACAGCAGGATATATAGTATTAGATTGGACAAACTTTAGACACTTAAAAGATGTCTATTATGCAGATCCATATGAAAGGATCATAAGGGTTCCTATAAAAATAACAGTACCTATAGAAGCTTATATATTACCAATATCAAATAAGACCTTTGAATTAGGATTTGCAGTATGGGTATGGACGGAAACTAGGAGATATGTACCATTAGAGCTACCAAACACCCCATGAAGTTAAAATTCCTTCTTTTTTTATTTTTTACAGTACCCTTAGTATTTGCACAACAAGTTCCAATACTTCCTGCAGTTTACAAAGGATATATAAATTCTGCATGTAACATAAATGGAGCAAAATTACAAGCATATATTAATAATGAACTAAGGGGTGAAACAATAATCTATTGTCAAAATAATATCTGTTGGTATGGTTCCATAAAAGGATTACAATATGCAGATTTAGCAGTTAGTGGAAAACCAGAAGAAAATGGTACAGCAATAATTGAATTTTATGTATACATTAATGGGAATAAAGTGAAACTTGATAAAACAGATATTTTTGTTTCAGGACAAGTAAAGATACTCAATTTTACTGTAACCTCGGAACAATGTAATATTTTATTTCCCTCTGTGCCTACTTATGTATCACCTACAACAGGACCAGGACCTACAATAATTACAACTAAGGAAATTGAAGAAAAACTAAAAGAATTGGGAATAAAGGCGGTAATCGAAAAGATAATTCCAATTCAAAATATAACAGAAGTTAAAGTAGAATATAATACTACCTTAAAAATAAAGCCGAAGGTAGAAGAAGTTATACCAAAACCAGAAATTAAGAAAGTAATAGAAAAGATCAAAGAGGAATTAGTAAAATTATTGAAGAAAGAAATAAAAGTAGAAGTTAAACCTATAGAAACTAAGATAAATGTACAATTAATCAAAATAATAACAAAAGGTGGTAAAGAGAAAATATTTACAAAGATAGAGAAGGAAGTAAAAGTGGATAAAGTAATAGAAGTGGTACCAAAAGATTTAGCAGAAACGGCAGATGAAATCATATGGTTAAAGGGAAAGATATTTGGAATATTAGAGAAAGATCCTGTATTTGAAGTTTCTCCAGAAGATAACAAGATAGCATACTTAGTTGAGGGTGATAAAACAGAGGAAGCATTGAAAACGATAACATTGACTTACAGCTATGAAATTATAGAAAAGCCAGTTGTAAGACAAAATGTTACGAACATTACAAAACCAGAAATAAAACCAAACATAACAGTTCCTCAAAATGTTACAAAGCCAAAAGCAAACATAACCACTCAGAAGAAGCCAAAGAAAGTAAGTTACCTACCATTGATAATAATACTTGCAGTAATAATTGGAGTTGCTGTTTACTTCCTAAGAAGAGCTAAACCTTCTTCTTAATTTTTAACTTAACTTTTTATTTTTCAAAATAGAAGATTCTTCATGAGAGAAGCTGACTTATACAAAAAATTAAATTCAGAAGTACGATGTTTAGCTTGCGCAAGAAGATGTACTATTCCCAACGGATTATATGGTTTTTGTGGTGTTAGAAAAAATGAAAATGGAAAATTAATTGTTACTAATTATGGGATATTTGTTGCTGTGAATTTAGATCCTATAGAGAAAAAACCATTATATCATTTTTATCCCGGTCACAAAGCTTTATCTCTAGGCACTACTGGTTGCTCTTGGGCTTGCAAGTTCTGTATAAATTACGATATTTCCCAAAGGAGAAAAATAATGGGTTATGAACTTTCTCCAGAAGAAGTATTACAAATAGCAAAAGAATATGATGCTAAAATTGTTACTTTTACTTATAACGAGCCTTCTATTTATGCAGAGTTCTCTTATGATTTTGCAAAAATTGCTAAAAAAGAAGGGATAAAAATTACCTGGGTTACCAATGGTTGGCTCACTGATGAAGCAATAGATTATGCAAAGAAATTTTTAGATGCCGTTACCATAGATTTAAAGGCTTCAGAAAATAAGGAAGCTTTAAGGAAGTTATCTTTAGTTCCCGATCCAGAACCTGTATTTCAAACCATAGAGGAATTTTATAAAGCAGGTATTCATGTTGAAATAACAGATTTAATAATTCCGGAATATACTCCTAAAGAAGATACTAGAAGGGTTGCAAAGTTTTTATATGATGTTATGGGAGAAGATGCTATTGTACATGTCCTCAGATTTCATCCTGAATACAAAATGTCGGACCATTATCCGACACCAATATCAGAACTAGAGGAGCATGCAAAGATATTCAAAGAAGAGGGAGTAAAATATGTTTATATTGGAAATGTTCCGGGGCATCCTTTAGAAAACACGTATTGTCCTAAATGTGGAAGACCTGTTATAAAGAGACACGGATTCTTAGTTTATGAAGTAAATTTAACAGAAGATGGGAGATGCAAATTCTGTGGTGCAAAGATAAATATTAAAGGAGAAGCAAAAACTTCTGAAATAGCATTTCCACAACCAGTACCTATAAATAAGCCATTCGTAGTTAAAGAATAAGTTTCAATTTTAGTTCAGGAAACTCTTCCTTTATTTTTAGGAAATCTTTATCTTTTGTCCAAAGTTCTAAATCGTAAGCTAAGGCTGTGGCTGCTATAAAGAAATCTAATTCTGAAATTAGTTTTCCTTTAGTTCTTAAAGTATAGTAAATCTCAGAATAAATATCTAGAATTTTGAGATCCAAAGGAACAACTTTAAATAAAGTTAAAATTAAATTTTTCCATACTTCTCTCTTCCCTTTCGGAACTCCTTTTAAAATTTCCGCCAAAGAAATTATGGAGACGCAATATCCTTCATATTCTTCTAGCTTTTCTTTTCTAGCGAAATCTATTATTATACTTGTATCTAACAAAATCATAGTTCGAGTTCTCTTAGTTTAAAGTTCTTCCTCCATTCCATAACTCTTTTCTCAAGTTCTTCCAATTCTTCTTTTGTAAACGTTTCTTTTAATCTTTTTATAGCTTCCCTTATTTTCATCTTCCTATATTCTTTGTAAATTTCTATTAGTTCCTTTAAAAACTCTGCCCAAGTTTTATTTCCCTTAAGTTTTTCCAACTCTTTTTTAATTTCAGAGGGTATTGTAATTGTTGTAATCATAGTAATTTGTTAAATTATTACAATTAATAAATTTTTAGTTTTAATTCTGGAAACTCTTCTTTAACCTTCAAGAAATCTTTATCCAGAGTCCACAATTCTAGATTGCGAACTAGAACTGTTGCTGCAATAAAATAATCAATTTCAGAAATAGGCTTTCCTTTTTTATCCAGTTTTCTTTTAATTTCTATAGCTTTCAAAATAATCTCATTATTAAGAGGAATTATAACAAAAAGCTTTGATAATAGATGTTTTTCTCTTTCGTAATTCTTTCTTCCATATAAATACTCAAACTCCGTTAAAATGGAA
>CAZNIQ010000012.1:0-19449 GCA_964573185.1 Candidatus Woesearchaeota archaeon
GTTGATGAAAGAACAGATTATAAATTAAATCCTTTCAAAGAATCTGACGCTAAAAAAATAGTAGGAAATATCACTTCTGTTATGCAGCCGGATTTTTCTTTGTTAAAAGATCCCCTTCTTAATTTTAAATATAAATTCGAAGTGGAAGGTTGGGGATGCGAACCGGGAATGTATGATGTAAAATGTAAGGTAATATATAGTGGAACGTACAAAGATAAGTATGTGGAGCACGAGTTCGTAAAAGATGTTGATATTTTGATACCCTCCTATATTGAAATTTTTCAAGAGATATACAATATTCTTTCAGATTTTAGATGGAAATGTACCTCAACTAATCCAAAAAATGTAAAAACCTGTATAGATTCTCCCAACACTATTTGGGAATGTTCGAGTCCTTATAAAGGCTATTGGAAAATAAAATATAATTATACAGTTAATATAACCAGCACTCTATTTAATATAAGCGTAGATCCTTGTTTGGAATGGATAACATATGAAATCGATTGTTCCTCTAAGGTTAAAGTTAGAAGAATAAATGAAAATGAAGCTGTAGTATATAGAGGTTTTTGCATGAGGCCTCAATTCATTAAAACTTATATTTGCAATAACAAAAACTGTACTATTATAAAATATGTTCCCATCACTTTTTACCCACCTAACTATAAAGGATGCAAATTATATAGAATAAAGTATTGTAGATGTGCGGGAAACTGTTATTTAGAAACTTCTTCTAGAGATTGTAATTGCATTTGTAGTAGTTCATAGAATTTTCTCATTTTTTCTCTTGTTCTTCTTAATTTCTTATTGGCTTCATAAACCAAGACCTTCATATATTCTTCTGTAACCAAGATCTTTCCATCTTTTGCAACGATAGTATCTAATCTTTCCGTAGAATGCAATTCACACATTACTCTATATGGTTTTATTTCAAAGATACCAGATCTTTTCCAACCAGCTTCTCTAGCAAGCTTTACAATTTTTATAGCAGCTTCTATATTTCTACAATCAACGTGTAAGATTACTGGTTCTGCTCTAAACCAAATACTTTCTTTATATTTCTTTACTCCTTCTTTTAAAGCCTCCCAAACTTCTTCAAAAGTAGTTTCATAATGGGTTTTATATATAAATTCTGCTTCATGTTTTTTACCAGATTCTGGAATTTTAATCAAAACAATTCTTCCTGCGCAAGAAGAAGTGGTAACATAATCTGGAAAGGAATTAATTAAATTTAATAAAGGAATTATTGGCTCATCAACTTCTCCTTTTCTTAAAGCTATTTCCAGTTTTTTTAATATAAATCTTTTCCTCTCATCGAAATCTTTAATTACCATCTTAACAATAAATTTTAATGAAGCTTTTAAAAGACATACTTTTAATAGTAGGAATTGTTATTCTTTCGTATTTCCTTTTTCTTCTGTCTTTAAAGTATAGTCCCTCAAGCAGAAATATTAATTATATGAATCCTTTAAATCTAATGATTTCTAGATTATCTATTAATAATGGTATTCTAACTTTTGAAATTTTCAATCCAAATAACCAAAGCTTGACAGTTTATTTCTCTTATGCATTGGTCAAAACGGAATTTGGAAGTTCATGCATGGTAAGCATATCTGATGTAAAGAGCATGAAGCCATATGAAACAATATCCTATTCCTATGACCTTTCCGTGATCCCGGAATGTAAAAAGGTCTACGTTCAAACAAAAAGAAGAGGGGTTAAAGTATGGATTATTTTAAATTATGAAGAAGCTGAGGGTGAAAAAACGGGAATACTTAAAGCTTATGCTATTACTTAGATTCTAATTGTTTTAGAGTTAATATCTTTACTTTTGTTTCTTCTGGTCTTACTCCAGAATCCATTCCTACCAATAATTCTATTCCCTTCTTTTCTGCAAGAGTAACCAAGTCTTTAGTAATTACAGAATCCAATACCACTGCATATACATTATTAGCTTTTTCCAAAGCTTCTGCTAACTTTACCACAGGAACTTTATTTATAACGTTCAAATCTTTATCTAATAATAATGCTGCCCTCGTAGCAAATATTTTATCTAAATATTCTCTTAATTTCTTTATCTGTTCTTCATTTAAATCATATAATTTTCTTTCTTCTTTTCTTTCGATAACACCTTCCAATTTTTCATAATACTGCTTTACTTGATCAAATGGTACCTTATTTCTCAAAGCTTTTATTATTTCTTTTTTAGTCAATTCTTCTACTTCCCTACCCGGAGGAGCTTTTGCAACATAATCTATGTCAACACCAGCTAACATTAATTGTTTTACTATTAAATCTCCTCCTCTATCTCCATCCACAAAAACTATTGTTGTTTTCTTTTTGGACAAATCTATAATTGCTTTAGGCACTCTGCTTCCATTTAAAGCTATTACATTCTTAAAACCATGCTTTAGTAAGTTTAAAACATCCGCTCTTCCCTCTACAATTATTATTTCATCAGATTCATCTATAGCTGGCCCAGCTGGTAACTTCTCTGGTCCATATTCTGTTATCTCTAGCATTCTTAATGATTCCTCTAATCTTTGAACAATTTCTTTTGTATCTGGTAATTCCTTTTCAATTAAGTTTTTCAACAATTCTTTCGCTCTCTCAAATATATATATCCTTTTAGCTTGTCTTACGTCTTCTATTTTCCTTACTTTTATTTTTGCAGTAGTAGGCCCTACTCTATCTACTGTTTCTATCATAGCGGCTATTAAAGCAGTTTCCACCTTATCCAGACTT
The DNA here is from genome assembly GCA_964573185.1 of Candidatus Woesearchaeota archaeon. Classification (GTDB taxonomy): domain Archaea; phylum Nanobdellota; class Nanobdellia; order Nanobdellales; family CAZNIQ01; genus CAZNIQ01. Next base: position 2,743 of record CAZNIQ010000012.1, read on the forward strand.
GTCGGTATAATAATTGTTCCATAAGTTTTTCCTCCCTCCACTTTTAACTGCACTTCTATTCTCCCTATTTTTCCAGATCTTTGTAATTCTCTTAATTCTAAATCTGGTCCTAATAATCCTTCAGTTTGCCCAAATAAAGCTCCTATAACATCTGGTTTCTCTACAACTCCATTTGCGATAAAATCAGCATATATGATGTATTTAATTGATACGGGTGAAACTTTAGCCATTACATTTCTCTAAAGTAAATTTAAATAAGGTTTGTGACCCGCCTGACTCATCCGTGGTCATCGTCCCCTACGGGAACTCCCACGGACACTCTGAGCGGGCCAAGAAATTAATTTCTTTCTAAGATTTTAAATTTTAATGAGGATTAAAAAAATTCCAATATATGCTGGCTTGAACATAGCCGTTCTAAATCCAAATGATGCGAAGAAATTAGGAGTCTACATTTCCGATAGAATAAAAATTAAAGGAAAAAACAAGGAGATTGTTGCTGTTGTAGATTTTGATTTAACAGGTTCTATCATAAAAGAAGGAGAAATAGGAATATTTTATGATATTAAAGAGTTTTCTGAAGGCGAAGAAGTTGAAGTATATCCAGAACCGTTACCAGAATCAGTAAGATATATTAGAAAGAAATTGAGAGGTTTAGAATTAACAGAATATGAAATAAAAAAGATTGTAGAAGATATTTATTATGATAAACTTTTACCAATTGAGGTTGCATCGTATATAACAGCGGTAACTGCTTACGGGATGTCTATAAACGAAATTATTGCTCTCACAAAAGCAATGGTTTCTATAGGAAAAACAGTTGAATGGCCTAAAGATTGGATAGTCGTTGATAAACACAGCATTGGAGGAATACCAAACAATAGAACTACTCCTATAATCGTTCCTATAGTTGCTTCATTAGGATTAAAAATACCAAAAACTTCTTCTAGGGCTATAACTTCACCGGCAGGAACAGCAGATGTTATCGAGGTCCTAGCACCAGTAGAATTTACTATCGAAGAAATAAAAGAAATTGTTGCAAAAACTAACGGATGTATGGTTTGGGGAGGAGCTTTAGATATTTCCCCTGTCGATGATAAATTAATACAAGTAGAGAAATCTTTATCTTTAGATCCAGAAGGGCAAGTTATAGCCTCTGTTTTGTCAAAGAAAAAGGCAATAGGATCACGATATGTTATAATTGATATCCCTTACGGAGAATATGCAAAAGTTAAAACATTGGAAAAAGCTGAAGAGATGGCTTTTAAATTTAAAAAAGTAGGAGAAGCTTTAGGATTAAAAATAAAAGTAGTAATAACGGATGGATCTCAACCTATAGGAAACGGTATTGGTCCTGTATTAGAGATGATTGATGTCTTAAAAATACTGAAGAATGAAAAAGATGCGCCTAAGGATCTAAAAGAAAAAGCATTAGAGTTGGCTGGAGAATTATTAAAACTTGTTGGGAAAGGGGATTATTATACTGCTAAAAAAGTGTTAGAATCTGGAAAAGCTTTTGAAAAATTTAAAGAAATCATTGAAGCTCAAGGAGGTACTGTTGAAAAAGATTTAGAATCAATGTTAGGACAGTATACATATGATGTTAAAAGCCCCGTAGAAGGATATGTGGAAAAAATAATTAATACTAGAATATCACAGTTAGCAAGACTATTAGGATGTCCAAAATATAAAGGAAGTGGGATTTTATTGTTTAAAAAAGTAGGTGATAAGGTCAAAAAAGGAGAAACCTTATTTAGAATTTATTCAGAATCTGAAGCAAAAATAGATATTGCATTAAAATATCTTGGAGAAAACTTTCCATATGTTATAAAAGGTAAAAAGGAATTTATAATAAAAGAAATATGATACCTGAGAATATTTTAAAGAAAAAAGTTCTTGAGATAACTAAAAATAAAACAATTTTGGATCTGATTTTAAAGATAAATAATTTAGAAATACAAGGTGCTAGGAATGTCGCTTTAACATCTATAGATATTTTAGAAATCTATTATTCTGAAAATGGTTTAGATGAAAATTTCTTTAAATTAGCAAAATTATTGAAAGAAATAAGACCAACGCAAGTAATAACGTACAATGTTGTGTCCATAATTGAAAAAAGTATTGAAAAGAAAGGAATTTCTATTTTTAAAGAATTAAGAGATATTTTATATTCTGCACAAGAAAAAATTGATTTAAATCTTTTGAAAGAGTTAATTAATTTTGGGAAAAATAGAATTACTATATTAACTCATTGCCATAGTTCTGAAGAAATAAGAGCTTTGATTTTTGCAAAAGATTATGGAATAGATTTAGTTGTATATGTTACGGAAACGAGACCTAAGTATCAAGGAATAAAAACGGCAAAAGAGCTTTCTGAAGCTGGAGTAAAGGTAAAGTACATAGTAGATTCTGCTGCAGGATTTTACATGAGAAATGTAGATTTAGCTTTATTTGGTTGTGATGCAATAAGAAGAGAAGGAATCATAAATAAAATAGGAACTTATATGATATCTTTAGCTGCTAAAGATAATAATAAGGAAGTTTGGTTTATAGGGGATCATCTGAAAATAGATTTGAGGAAAGAATTGATAATTGAGATGAGGGACTCAAAAGAGATAATTGATCCAAAACTATTACCAAATGTAGAAATTTTAAATCCTGCTTTTGATTTAACTCCTTGGAGATTAATTGATAAGGCTATCACAGATCTAGGTGTTTTTGGTTCTTTCGAAGAACTTCTTTCTAAATTCAGAATCAAATATAGCACGTATTCTACAAAATGAACAAATTTCTCTTAAAGTAGGCATCCCACAGATTTTGCATGGTTTTATATTTAATTCTTTCAAATATTTTTTAGAAAGTTCTGGATAAATATATTTTATAAAATTTAAAACTATTTTTTCTTTTGATCTCGGCTTTAATTTTTCAATTTCTTCAGCTATCCTTAAATTAGTACTTATTTTCTTTTTTGAAAAAGGACATTCTATACTTACTACCTTTAATTCATTTCTTTTTACAAAACTTTCGGTTTCTTTTTCAGAAATTAGAAATAATGGCTTTATAAATTCAATATTTGTTATTTCTGATCTTGTTTTAGGATACGTTCTTGTCAAAACTTTTATGTCTCCATCTATATAAAAGTCTAAAATGAATCTTACAAAATCTTCTAATGTATGTGCAGTGGCTACCTTATTAAATCCATTATCTCTCGCAAACTTATGTATTAAATATCTTTTTATAGTAGAACAAATACCACATATTGATCTTCCTTTAAATAGATGTATATTTTTTGCTATATCCTTGATTGTAAATCCATATTCTTTTAAATAAACAATATTATATTTAATGTCCAAATTCTGGCAATGCTCTTTTACAATTTCTTCAGAGATCTTAGAAAAATTATCTATTCCAAGATTTATATGAACGACTTCAAAATCAAACTTAAATTCTTTTTTCAAAAAAGAAAATAGGTAAAGCATCGTTATAGAATCTTTTCCTCCTGAAACTGCTAATAAAATTTTATCATCTTTTTCTATTAATTTATATTTTCGAATAGTTTTCTTGAATTTTTTATAAATATCAGACGGCGCCACGATCTTCATCCCTCCATCCATCATAGACGGCTCTCCGGATTTCATTGGTAAGAGACCAGGGTTCTCATCATTAAAATTTTTATACTATTTTCAAATAACTATAAAAATTCGGGGCCGTAGCTCAGCATGGTAGAGCGCCGGGCTCCAGACCCGGAGGTCCCGGGTTCAAATCCCGGCGGCCCCAGGTTCATTACTAATCAATAGTAAAGCAAAGTTTTTAATGAAAGTAAAAGCTTCATTTTTATGTTTAACTTTAGTAGTTTATTTAAAAAGAAAAAGCAAGAACAGAGACAAGAGAATGTAAGTTTTGAGTCAGCATCATTAGATTTTGAAGATATAAAGAAAATGATTGAAGAACCGAAATTTGATTTCTCAAAACAAGAATCACTACCTTTACCATTTGAACAACCACAAATGCAAACTCAAGAATTACCTATTCCCAAACAACAGACAGCAGAATTGCCATTCCAACCTTCTAAACCAGAAATGCCAAAGCAGGAGCTTAAAACAGAAGCTATTATGGAAAAGCCAATAGTAAAGGAACCAAAAATCGAAAAGGAGACATTTGTTGAAAAAAGAGAGAAACCTGAGTTCTTTATAAAAATTGATAAATATGAAGAAGTATTAGCTATATTGAACTCTATGACCTTAAAAATAAAGGAACTAGAAAATGTTTTAGCAAAGCTAGAAGAAATTAAAAAGGAGGAAGAACAGAGGTTAGAAGAATGGAGAAAAAGAATAGAAGAAGTAAGAGAAAAAATTAATAAAGTTATAGAAGATTTAAAAGGAGAATAGCGGCGGTAGTCTAGCGGTAGGATGCGGGCCTGCCACGCCCGTGACCCGGGTTCGAATCCCGGCCGCCGCATAAAATGACTTTATATGTAAGAATTCCAAATTATATAGAAATTAAGAGAAATCTATTGGAGATAAAGAAGGATATTTATTTGACATTAAAAGAAACGCTAGACATAGTAAAAGAAAGAGAAAAAAGAAAAAGACTAATACTAGAGGCTTATACTAAAATTAGAGAAATAGAAAATGATTTGAGAAAACTAAAGGAAGTGCTACCAAAAGAAGAAATAAAGAAGATAAAAGGAATTGAAGAAATAGAGAAAAAAGTAAAAGAAGAGGAAAAGAAAATAGAAGAAGAAATAAAGAAAGAAGAAGTAAAAATAATAAAAGAAGAAGAAAAAGACGAGTTAAAGATGATTGAAGAGGAGTTAAAGAAAATAGAAGAAGAACTTAAGTCTCTCTTATAAATTCTTTTCCATTAATAATTATCTTATTTTTTACATAAGTTATTTGCATAAAGTCTTTAGCAATAAAAGCAGGCTTAAATGATATTTCATTTAGAAGTTCCTCCGGATTTTTATATCTTTGGCTAAAATGTGTTAAAATCAGAATCCGAGATTTACTTTCTTTTGCTATATTTTCAGCATCCTCTGTTGTCATATGATAATGTTCTTTAGCAATTTCTTTATCTTTTTTAGAATATGTTGCTTCAGAAATTAAAATATCGCTTTCTTTTGCCAGTTCTATAAGATTCTTCTTAAAAACTGTATCTGTAATGTAAGTAACCTTAAACCCTCTTTTTATATAAGTTGCCTCTTCTGGAGTAATCTTTTTGCCTTTCCAAACAATTGTTTCTCCTCTTTGAAGTTTTCCTAGAATAGGATGAGGTGTTGGTATTCCTAAAGATCTTACATAGTCTACTTTTATTTTCCTTTTATCTTTTTCTTTAAAAGCGTATGAAATTACTGGAACAGTATGTTCTCCAAAAGTATAATAAATCTCGAATTCTTTTTCATCTATTAATTTTTTAATCTCATAAGTTTCTTTTAATTCAATAATTTCTATCGGAAAATTAATAGGAATTTCATAAATATCAATTAAAGCATTGATTTTATCTTTAATTCCTTCAGGTCCATAAATATGTAATCTTTTCTTGTACTCTGAATTTGCTAAGGAAAACAATATTCCGGGTAAACCCAAAACATGATCTCCATGCCAATGTGTTATAAATATTCTTGTAATTTTTGTTATTGATATCCCTGCAATTCTAAATTGTCTTTGAATATTTTCACCACAGTCAAAAAGCAGTCCTTCATTCATAAATTCCAAGAAAACACCAGGATGATTTCTATCTTTGGTAGGAAAAGTAGCAGAAGTTCCTAAGAACGTGATCCTAACCCTAAACATTCTTTAAACTTTCCAATCAATTTTAAATTCCTTTTCAAAGATGAAATAACCTATTAATACTGTAATTACTATTAAAAGCCATATAGGCGCATATACAAAATAGTATAAAGTAAAATACAATATATTAAATTTCATATTGAATTTTCTAGCAAAGTAATAATAAATTGCAGCTGTTATTGTATATGCTAGTATTACTAATACAATATTTTTCAAAAAATTTGCTATTTCTATTAAAGGTATAAGGATATAAATAATTGGAGTTAGTTTTACGGATAATAGAAATAAGGCTAATGAAGATATTTTTAGCCATATGGCTTGGGGGATTAGAAAAAAGATAAGAAAAGACAATACAGCAGGATTGTATATTAACATAAATATGAGAATTGACAAATCTTTCTTATGTTTTAAGAAGTTTTTAATCAAGTGTTTCCAGTAGAACTTTAGATATTCTGCAAAACCATAAGCCCATCGTTTTCTTTGGTCAACCCATCTTTTAAAAGACTCTAATGGCTCAATCCATATTTTTAAATTTAGAAATGTTGCTTTTTTATTATTTAATGCTAATCTTGTTGCAAATTCAACATCCTCAATTATAAATTTTCCAAAACCTCCTAACTTTAAAAACAAATCTTTTTTAACAGCAACAAAAGCACCATTTATTGTATAAAGCTTTTGAAGATATTTGGCTGAAAGATATTGAAAAATATTCATACCAAGATATTCATAATACATTATTTTTCCGAAAAGGTTAGAAGGGATGAGCTCTTTAACTATATCAAGATAATCGTATTTTTCTAAAGCAGAAATTATCTTTTTCAGAAAATCTCTATTACTTGGCAAGAATACGTCTGCGTCTATAAATAAAAGATATTTGCCTTTTGCCGTTTTTGCCGCTTCATTACAGCTTTTTCTTTTACCATACCTTTCCGGATTTACAAAAATTCTTACGTTTGCGTATTTACTCAATTTTTTAATTAATTCTTCCCAATCTTTATTTAAAAAAGGTTCTAACCTTAATATAACTTCCTTTTCGCCTTCATAACTAAGGATAGTTTTAACCATATTTTCTATATGTTTTGGGTCCTCATTTGGAGGATAAATGGGAATAATGATAGAGATCATAGGTTTAATATTGAAGTAACAAAATTTCTAATAGTTTCATTTATTGTCTTTATCTCTTTAAACTCAAACGCCACCTCGTAAAATACTGGTTGCTGTATACTATAAAATAATATAAAAACTGGAATAAAGGATAAAAAGAAACTAAGTTGCAAATGATTCTTAAATTCTATGTTTGTTCTTGTATTTTTAAATAGATATAAGGAGGTAATAGATGTAATAAACATCGATATTAAGAAAATATAGAGTATCTGATTATATTCAAGTAGGGGAAGAGAGAGTAACAAAAATATACATGAAACAATAATATAAACAACGGATCTAAGGAACTCAAACTTATGTGATGCATATAAACTGACATACTGGAAGCTATAAGTTAAAACTGCAGATACATGTTCTATTATAGAATCCAGTTTCATTAAGATATATCCGAAAAATAATATTTGAGCAAATTGGAGAAAACCCAAAGTAAGTTCCCTGATTGGCTTTATCTTTATATAGCTTCTTAGAATGCCAAATAAAACTATTAATGTACTTAAAATAGCAATTTTTGGATTGATTAACCAAAGGAAGATTAAAGGAATAATAAAATGTAAAACCCCTAAACAAAATAGTTGCTTTTCTTTTAACTCAAGTTTATATTCTATTATAAATTTGCGTTTTAAGTCTTCTTTTCTATCAATTAGATCATTGAAAAAATAAACGGAAAGGTATTGAAAGTAATGAATTATGAATATTATAAAAGCTTGAAGAGAAAAGGTTAAGGCTAGAGAAGATGCAATGGCAAAATTTAATAATTTCTTCGGAAAATTTCCTATTAAATATCTTAAATATGTTTTTATCATAATTCTCTTTAATTTTTAGAAGGATTAAAAAATGTGATGAGCGTCACCTCTGCTGATAAATGATGTAGTTCAGGTACCGGCTGAAAACTTTAAATGATATTTCATTATCTCTTTCTTATGAATTTCTCAGAATGGTATGCAAAAGTAGTTAGAGAAGCTGATATTATTGATGATAGATATCCTGTTAAAGGAATGCCTGTTTACAAACCTTACGGCTTTAAGCTTGTTAAGAATATTTTACAAAAGTTATCAGAATTTTTAGATAAAGAAGGTTTTGAAGAGGCGTGGTTCCCTGTCGTAATTCCATATGAGATTTTTAAAAAAGAAAGTGAACATATAAGAGGTTTTGAGGAAGAAGTTTTTTGGGTTATGAAAAGTGAAGAGGAAAAATTAATTTTAAGACCTACTTCTGAAACAGAAATGTATTACATGTTCTCCTTATGGATACAATCGTACCAAGACCTTCCTTTAAAGTTATATATGAATAATACTGTTTATCGTGCAGAAACTAAAGCTACAAAACCCTTAATTAGAGGTAGAGAAATTCTTTGGAACGAAGCTCATACTGCTCATAGAAATCTTATTGATGCTGAAAAAATGATTAAAAAAGCAATAGAAATCTATTCTAAAGTTTTTTGGGATATAAATCATGTTCCACACATATGGGTAATTAGACCGGAATGGGATAAGTTTGCAGGAGCAGAAATAACTTATGCAGCAGATACAGTATTACCCGATGGGCGATTCTTACAAATAGGAACCGTTCATCTCTTAGGTCAAAAGTTTGCAAGGGCATTTGAAATTAAGTTCCAAGATTCTCATCCATTTGTTCAAACTTTAGATAAAAATATATTTATAGCTAAGACTAAAGATGGAAAAGAAATAAAGTTTGAGATAAAGGATGATAAAATTTATGTTAAATTTGAAGGAAAAGAGCTTATTTTTGATAAAGAATTTGAAGGTGAAATATCTGAAGAAAATGAAAAATTAATTGAAAATCTATATAAAATAATAGAGAAACTAGGGTTGAAAAAAGAAGATTTGGACGTTTGGAAATATGTCTGGCAGACATCTTTTGGAATATCTATGAGATTTGCCGCAGCGGTAATATCAATACTCGGTGATGATCTCGGTTTAGTTTTACCTTTCGAGACAGCACCTATTCAGATAGTTATTGTTCCCATATGGTATAATGAAGAACAGAAAGAGAAGGTGCTAAATAAGGCTAAAGAAATTTATGAAATACTTAAAGAAAAATACAGAGTTTATTTGGATGATAGGGAAGATAAAACTCCTGGTTGGAAGTTCTATTACTGGGAATTCAAAGGAGTGCCTTTAAGAATAGAAATAGGTCCGAAGGATTTAGAAAATAATACTGTTGTTATAGCGGTAAGAATTACTGGTGAAAGATCCGTGAAATACAAGATAAATATTGATGAACTACTTGTGAAGTTGGAAGAAATAATACGTGAAAGGGAGATGAAGTTGAAAGAAAAAGCGAAGAAGTACTTTGAAGAAAAAATCGTAAAGGCGGAAACTTTAGATGAATTAAAGAAAGCTGTTGAAGAGGGAAAAGTTGTTAAAGCACCCTTCTGTATGAGAGAAGAATGTGCAAAGCAATTGAAAGAATATTTACATGTTGAGGTAAGAGGAACTGACTTGAATCCCGAGGAAGCTAAAGGAAAAAGATGTATTTACTGTGGAGAAGAAGCAAAATATTGGGTTTATATTGGAAAAACTTACTAACGTATTTTTCTAATCTCTATTTTCTTTATTTTATTACCAAAAAGTCTTCTTATTTCCTCTTCAAGAACCCTTTGATCTAAAGATTTTCCAGAACACCAGACGACATCAACATCTAAATAATATTCCTTTTTCTCATCATCAAAATATGTGCTTATAGCAACATGGGAAGTGGACAAAACTGTAACTAATGTGTAATTATCATTTGGAAATCTAACAAAAGTATAAGATAAATTTTCTGAATCCAAAAGATCTGCAAGCAAATCAGCTAACTGATTTATATCTGTTACGGAAATCCTAGAAGAAAGATAAATCCCAATAATAACCTGTTGAATATCTTTCGGACTTATATATTTATATTTCACATCCTCTTAAATAATAATACTTAAGATAAAGATTTTTTAATACTAGAAAGATATAACAAAGAAAATGCTGTATTTGTTGAGGCCCGGAGAGTATACTATTAAGACACCTCATATTAGAAAGCAAATGGAAGAAAGATTAATTAAAAATCTAAGAGATCTTTTTAATAAAAATGATGTTCCTTTGTATAATATTTATATAGAGCCTGGAAGGATTTTTATCGAGTCCACTGAAAAAGCTAAAGAAATATTAAAATTCCTATATGGAATAAAATCTTTCAGTCCTGTACATAAAATTGAATTCAAAGATATAGAAGATTTATCTATTAAATCTTATGAATTTTTTAAAGATAAAGTCAAAGATAAAGAATTTGCAGTTAGAGTTCACAGAAAGGGTAAACATAGCTTTACCTCTTTAGATGTGGCAAGAAAAGTTGGAGAATTGTTGTTAAATGATGCTAAGAAAGTTAATTTAGAGAATCCAGAAGTAGAATGTTTTATTGAAATCAGAGATAATGTGGCCTATCTTTTTACAGAGATAATTGAAGGTCCGGGTGGTTTACCTGTTGGAGTTGAGGGTAGAGCTTTAGCTTTATATTCTTCAGGTTTTGATTCTATTGCTGCCTCCTATTTAATGCTAAAAAGAGGTTTCGAATTGGACTTCTTATTTTTCGATAAAGGAGATAAAGAATTATTAGATAATGTTATAGAAAGTTTAAAATTTATGAAAAAATATTTTTTACAAGGATATCAACCCATTTTATATGTAGTTAAATATAAAGATACTCTTAGTTTTATAGCCAAAGAAGCTAAGGAATACACATGTATCCTTTGTAAAAGAACTATGTTAAAAGTAGCTGAAAGAATTGTAAGATTAAAAGGGTACCTTGGGATTATTACTGGAGATTCTTTGGGGCAAGTTGCTTCTCAAACAGGAAAAAATTTATTCATAATTTCTGAAGGAATAAAAGTTCCAGTTTATAGACCTCTAATAGGCTTCGATAAAGATGAAAGTATTAAAATAGTAACTAAAGTGGGAATGTTCGATTTTGCCAAAAAAGAAAGTAAAAAGGTTTGTCCTTTTTTACCTAAAGAAGTTGTTGCAAGAGGAAAACTAGAGGTTGCAAGGGAAATAGAAAATAGAATTAATTTAAATAAAATTGTGAATAAACTTTTAAAAAACATAGAAATAATAAGAATATGAGAGGAGATTTCAAAAAAACTTATACCCCTTGGGGAATTAAAGATAAAAAAGAAGTTTCAGATTTTCTTTTGTTTCTAAATAAAATTGAAGAAATACAAATGTTTTTACCTGAAGATGGAGATCAAGGAATAAAATTGATTAAAGTTGGAATGTTCAATATAGTTACTGCTTTTTATAAAGAAAATGTGTTAAAATTATTTGAAAAACTTGCAGAAAAACTAGAAAAAATGGCTTTAGATAAAGAAAATAAAATAAAATTAACAGGCTTTAAGGATTTTTCGAAAGCTAATGAAGAAGTAAAAAAGCTAAATTTATTAAGAATTAGGATAAGAGAAGCAGAAGCTTTATTATATAAAATTATAGATAAACTTGAAGAAAAATATCTTGTACTTGCAAGGTTCTTGAATGCAGCTTCAAAATATCTATTTTATTATACTATTGAAAAGTATGATTTACCCGAATGGGTTCCGGAAGAAAAAATAAAAGAGCTTAGGGAAGTTCTTGAAAAATGAGGTTTGGACCTGCTGGGATTCCAAATTCTTCTCCAAAGAAAGATACTTTAACTGGACTAAAAACTGTAAAAGATTTGGGATTGGATGCTATGGAATTAGAATTCGTTTACGGTGTTAGGATGTCCGAATCTACTGCTTTAAAGGTTAGGGATCTCGCAAAGGAATTAGATATAAAATTATCTGCTCATGCACCTTATTATATAAATTTAAATGCTCAAGAAAAGGTAAAAATAGAAAGAAGCATAAAAAATCTTGTCGATTCAGCAAAAATAGCATATTATGCTGGTGCAGAATCTGTAGTATTTCATCCCGGTTGGTATATGAGGAAACCAAAGGAAACTGCTTATAGAAACGTTAAAGAGAACCTTAAGAAAGCATTGCAAATAATTCAAGATAACGGATGGAATGTTATATTAAGGCCTGAGACTATGGATTCTTTACAGAAGTTCGGGGATTTAGATGAAGTTATTAGATTATCTCAAGAATTAGAAAATGTTTTACCTTGTATAGATTTTGCACATTTAAGGTATAGATATCAGAGAAACGACGTAGAATTCTTCAGGAAAGTACTAGAGAAAATAGAAAATGAATTAGGAAAAGAAGCTTTGAAAAATATGCATATTCATATTTCTGGAATAAAATTGGATAAACATGGAACACATATTAATCTAAATGAATCTGATATTCCTTGGCAAGAAATTCTAAAGTTATTAAAAGAATTTAATGTTGATGGTATTATTATTTCAGAAAGTCCAAATCTTGAAGAGGACGCTTTGATGTTAAAGAAATATTGGGAAAAACTATGATAGAATTCATTATTTTAACAATTAGTCTTCTTGTACTGGTAAAATCTGCAGACATTTTAGTTGAAAACGCTTCAAAACTAGCTATAAAATTAGGAATACCAAAAAATATAATTGGTTTAACATTAGTTGCTTTTGGAACATCTTTTCCAGAATTTGTAGTAAACATTTTATCATCCTTAAAAGGAGAAAATCAAATAGCATTAGGTAATATCATCGGTTCTGATTTAGCAAACTTATCTCTGGTTCTAGGATTGGCTGCTATAGCATATCCTTTGAAGATACAGAGGGAAGCTATTTGGAGGGAAATTCCTCTTGCAACCGTAATAATATTGGCAACGCTATTTCTGATAATGGACAATACTTTAAGTTTTTGGGATGGTTTAGTATTATATCTCTTCTTCGTCCTCTTCCTAACCTATATATTAGAAAAGATAAGTACTGAAAGATCGGAAAAGGAAATTATTAAAGAAAAATTATCTAAAATAATTTTACTTATAATTTTATCCTTACTCGGTTTGTATTTTTCTGGGGAATTTTTAATTGATTCCTTAATAGCTATTTCCACAAAAATGGGAATCTCATTATATGCTTTATCATCAATTTTAATAGCAGTAGGAACTTCTCTGCCAGAATTGGTAGTCAATTTAATGGCTTCTGTAAGAAAAGAAAGCGATATAGCGGTTGGAAACGTTTTAGGTAGTAACATCTTTAATACTGCTTTCATTTTGGCAACCTCCGCAGTAATAAATCCCATTCAGATTTTCTCAGAAAAAGTTATATTGCATTTTGCATTAATCCTTATAGCAACAGCTATATTATTTATAGGGAATTTCACACTGAGGAAGAGAATTATTGATAGAGAAGAAGGTTTATTGTTACTGTTAGTGTATATAGTTTATTTATTTAGTTTAATAAAATGATACATATCCTAGAAGCAACTATAGCAATTTTAATTTTGTTAATTCCCACTTTATTTCTGAACTTTCAGGGAAAGGCATATTTTAATGAAACATTAGTACGCCACTTAGTTTATAATGAACCTATTAAATTAAAAAGCATATATAGTTATGTAAGAGTTTACTATTTTTGTAACAAATTTAACAATATTTCCTATGGGAATGGTTATCCTAAAATAGCATATCTCTTTGTTGGGAATGAAACCATTTACTGTCCAGCTTTAGTTTTATTAGGGTGAGAAGCCAATTGTTAATAATAGCTTCTGCAGTTATAGCCTTTATTCTTTTTTCTTTTAAAATTCTTAATGTTTATAAAGAAATAAATCCTATCCGGAATTTTCAGAATGAGGTAAAATACTTGCTTAATTATCCAGATAAAATTGCGAATTTCTCTGAACTTTTTGAAAAAATTTTTAATACAAAAATTTCAATTGCTTACTGTGATGGTAAAAATTATTATAATTATAGTGCAAAGATATTGGCTTGCAACGAAGTTTTTATAGCAAACTTAACGAATTGCAATAGAATAGTTGTAACTACTGTCTATATTCCATTTTTAAATTATAGAAAACCGACAATCTGTTATTGTATTAAATATAAGAATCTTATTGATTTGAAATGTTTATAAAAATTCCACTTTCATTTTTAATTAGTAATATTTTTGCTTTACCAGTTATTGGCTTCAGATCATTCTCTATATCCGTTTTTGTATATATACTACAAATCTTTAGAGTTCCATGAGAAAAACATGTATAGTTGTATACAGATTTATAATAGATATTTAGGTTTCTCCGCAAAGTTACATTACAAAATATCTTTTTATCTCTGATTTCTAAAAAAGTATTTTCCGGTAATTCTATATTGAAACTTTCATTTCCTTTATATATTTTTTTCAAAAAATTTACTTGACCATTTATAAATGATATTAAATTTTCACAGTAATTTAGATAGTACTTTGCTTTTTGAACTTCCAAATAAGGAACTACAACTGAAAGAACTGCTGCTATCGTGCTTATTGCAAAAGCTAAATATAATACATAATTTATCCAAATACTTTGTCCTTTCATTTTAATTTTAACAAAGCTATAGCTTCTACATGTATCGTATGTGGAAACTGGTCAATCATTACTAGATATTCTAGTTCGTAACCGACTTTTTGTAACTGTCTAATATCCCTATATTGTGTTTTCGGATTACAAGAAACATAAACGATATGTTTCGGTTTAGATCTAATTAACATCCTTACTGCTTTAGGATGCATTCCTGCTCTAGGAGGATCTATTATAACTTTATCTGCTTTTATTTCTTTCAATTCTTCAACTTTCTTCTCAATAATTTCATAATTATTTAATCCATTTATCTCAAAATTTTTCTTGAATAGTTCTATAGAATCCCTTTCAATTTCTACACCTACTACTTTCTTAGCATTCTTAGCAATTTCTACTGAAAAGAAACCAGCACCAGCATACAAATCATAAACGATTTCATCACCTTTTAAATCCAATAATTCTATAGCTTTTTCCAAGAGTATTTCTGCAGTATATGAATTAGTTTGGAAGAAAGAATTTGGAGAAATTAAATATTTATTTCCTAAAATTTCCTCTTCAATATATTCTTTGCCAAAAACCAAATATTTTTCATATGAATAAGATACATCAGCCCAAGTAGGATTTATACCCAGATATAAAGAGTCTACTTTTATTTTCCTTTCATCCAGCATCTCTTTGAACTCTAAAAGCTCTTTCTTAGTTTTTTCCAAATCTTTTGGCTTATAGGTAACAGCAATGACCATCCTTTGATTAGTAAATTTTCCTTCTCTTATTACAATATACCTTGCAAATCCTTTATGCTTTACAGTATCCCACGGGATCCATCTTTTCTCTCTTATAAATTCTCTAAAGATATTTTTTATTTCATTTGCTTCAGGAGACATTAAGTAGCATTCTTTTAAATCAACATAAGCCCACCATTTTCCTCTTTCTTTTAATCCAACTTTATATCCTGGTCCAACAACGTAATCCATCCTATTCCTATAATACCAAATTCTTGGAGAGGGATAGGCTTCATCTGGTTCTCTGAAAAATATTTTATATACTTGATTTATTTTCCATTCAAATTGCTCATTATAAGGTTTGTCTTGCATCTGACATCCTCCACACTTACCGAAATGAGGACAAAGCATATAAATTATAAAGAACAATTAATTAAAAATGATTGATTATAAGAGAATTACTTGGTGTCCCGGATGTACGAACTTCGGAATTCTAACGGCTTTTACTAAAGCTATTCAAGAATTAATCAATGAAGGAAAAATAGAGAAAAAAGACATTGTCGTTTTAGGAGGCATTGGATGTGCAGGAAAATTACCAGATTATCTTAAGTTAAATTCATTTATTGGTTTGCATGGAAGAGCTTTGGCTTCTGGAATAGGAATCAAATTGGCAAACCCTGAATTGAAAGTTATTATTTTTCAGGGAGATGGAGACACCTATAATGAGGGTCTAGAGCATTTTATATCAGCCTGTAAAGAAAATCCAGATGTAACTTTAATAGTACATAATAATAAAACCTTTGCTTTAACTACTGGCCAACATACTTTTACAACAGAACCTGGTTTTAAATCAAGATCTTTAGGACAAGAAGTGTTTACTAAACCCTTGAATCCAATAGCTTTAGCTTTGGTTTCAGGTGCTACTTTTGTTGCAAGGGGATATGCTTTATGGATAGATCATCTAAAAGAACTGATTAAAGAGGCTATCCTACACAGAGGTTTTAGTTTTATAGATGTTTTACAACCTTGTATTTCTTTCCATGACACTAGAAAATTTTATGAAGAGAGGATGTATAAATTAGAGGAAAGTAATCATGATTATACTAATTTTGATGAAGCTTTAAAGAAAGCTCTTGAATGGGATTATACTTTAAATCCTAACGCAAGAATACCTATTGGAATTTTCTATAAAACTGAAAGAAAGACGTTAGAAAAAGGATTAAAAGCTAAAAACGTATTAAAAATAGTGAGAAGCTTAAATTGGGATGTTTTAAACTACGTAAAGGTTCCTTAAATTTTCTTAACAGTATATAGCATTTTTTCTATATATTTGAATTCGTCATATAATTGTCTTAGATATCTAAAAATTCTCTTATCATTTGCATGTTGGTGTTTTCCTAAAAAAGATTTTACAAGATCTGTTAGAATATTGTAAATAGAACCAAATTCTAACAAATGATGTTGATAATATATTTTTCCAAAAATGTCTATTAATTTATATCCATTTTTTAAAATCAAATCTAGAGCTTTATCATATTTACGCTTTTCAAAGAACTTAACATATTCCTTAATAATGAATACTAATAATCTCTCTTCAGAG
>CAZNIQ010000013.1:0-18966 GCA_964573185.1 Candidatus Woesearchaeota archaeon
TAATCTACTTTTTTAAAATCGCCCTTTTTGAGTTTTACAATAAAATATAATGAAACTAAATGATCCTCTGGCTTTAATTCCGTTCCAATAGGCCTTACATTCTTGAATCCCTGTAAATATTTTAATAATTCTATATAAACGTTTTCTGTAATCCAACTCAACTCTTTATAATATTCTAAAGCTCTCTTTGCATTTTCAAAACCAGCTTTTTTAACTAAGAATTGCAACCAAGCCATAACTACTGCAATATACATTGGATCTTTTTTTATTTCATCTAAAGGTAAATATTCTGTATAATCTTCTTTCTTTATCTCTTTTTTAGTTTCTTTTTTCTCAATTTCTTTCTTAATTATTTTGGGTTTTTGCACGAAGGGATTATACATATTTGCTATCATTTCATATAAAGACATCAATTTTTCGAAATCCCCTTTTATTCTTTCTATTTCCTGATTATGCATTTCAACAGTATCTTTAAGTCCTACAACGGTTTCTTCTATTTTTCTTACTCTTTCCTCAACTAATCTCATCTTCTCACCCAATTCTTGTAAAGGCTGTAAAGCATTGAATATTTCATTTCTTAAGTTTGTTATATGTTCTTCAAAATTCGGTTTTTCTTCTTCTTTTTTCTTGAAGAACTTAAATATCATCTAAAAGTAATATCTTTGTTTTCAATTTAAAGGTATGTTAAGCTTTGATGATTAACGTTTGTTTATATGCAATACTTTGTACCCATTCCTTTACCCACAGAGGAACCCTCCCTTTTATTACTATTTTCCAAGGTCTTACTTCTACTTCAGCTTTTAAGTTTAAATATTCTAAGAACTCTTCTATCTCCTCTTTTGAAATATAAGGTATTTTTTCTGGACAATTGTTTTCACATTTTACACACCCTCCTTTTAGAAATTCTAATGCTGGATTTACTACTTTATGTGCCCAAGCGTTATGACACGAAGCTCTAATGAAATATCTTACATCATACTTCTGCACTATTTTGATAGCTTTTAAAATTATATCGTTCATTTCTAAATTAACTTGCTTTCTTCCTTTTGGTTTGACTGGTAACCTTCTTTTTATTTCAGAAATATCAAAGTAATATGATAATCTTTTTAAATTATTTTCAGTTGCTCTAAAAATACCAAAAACTATTGGAACATCTAAACTCTTAGCTAAATTAACTATATCTTCTATTTCGTCTTCTGTGATCCCTGGAATTATTGGTCTTAGAAAGATTGCTGGCTTAATATATTTTTTTAATATTTTGATTGTTTCAATTCTTTCTTCAATTTCAGGAGCTCTGGGTTCTAGTATCTTTTTCTTTTTTAATGTAACTATAGTTACCAATCCGCTCATGTTTCTATCAACGTTCCTTAAGATTTTCGCTTCATGCTCTGAAATATAAAATTTCGTAGAAAATTGTATAGGATTTCCTAAAACTTTTAGCTCTTTCATATATTCCAAGGTTTTTTCTTTGAGTTCAGGATGAAAAGGATCAGAAATACTTCCAAAAGCTAAAAAAGTTCTTTCAGGAACAATATACGGATTTGAAACTAAAGCATAAAGCATCTGTTTCCCATTTAAAGGATTTTTTCTTACTTTAGTAAATTCTAATCCCATATCTTGAATATAACAATATAAACACATGTTATCACAACCATAACCAGAATGTATTGTGAACCCACATCCTATAGGCTTTCTCCTAGCATGTTCATTATCCAAAGCCTCCCTCTTCTCTTTTTCAGATAGTTTGGACTCTAAGTTTTCTTTTATTTTCTTTTTCTTTTCATATAACCTGATGAAAATGTTCATTAAATTTTTAACTAAAATTAAATTTTAAATGAAGAGCACGGCCGCCACTGATTTAATGATGATTTTTCGAGGAGCAGATTTATAAAGATTTTTGTCAAAGTAATTAAATGGTAGTAAGGTTTATAATTAAGAAACAAGGAAAGAAGTTAGAAGAAATGGTGTATGCAGGAGAGATAATTGGTATAAGACTGTCTAATGTTGAAGCATATAATTCTCATCTAAAAGAGATAGGTGTACTTGATTTGATAAAAGATATTGCTGAAAAGGAATATGGTACTGCAGGAATTAGGGATTTTTATATTAAAAGATTAATAGATCAAAAGTATATTGAAAATGGATATAAGCGCGTGCTCGAAGTATTATTTGATAGATTTTCCTTAAATTATTATTTAAAAGAAGGAAACATTGATATAGAAAAAGTATCAAGAGTAATAGGAAGAAGATGCTTAGGTATATTAGAACTAATGATAGATGTGGATAAACCAGAAGTAGAAGCAAGATGCTTAGAAGGAGAAGTTAGTTATACGAGATAGAAAAATAAAATAGCTAGTAAAACTCTAAGAATAGTTGCCAAGGTCATCAAAGTATCTGTAACTTTGATATATTTTCCATTCCAAAGTTTCCAAACGTAAATTAATCTATTTTTAAATCCCCAAAGTTCTTTCCATTCTTTAGGATCGACTAAAAACCACATAATATCGTTTAAAGCCCAGGAAAGCAAAAGCATCCCAAGCCAGATATTCCATTTTTCAGGATAGAGGATTAATAATGGAATATAAGGTAGAGATACCATAAAGGGATAAATCCTTATGTGATATCCAATATCTCTGAAATCTTTACCTAAAAACTTTTGTTTACCATACATACTATCCAAGAATGTTATAATTAAGCCTATTAAAAATGCAAGAAGAATATATTTTAACATGATGAGTTCAGCCTTAACAGATTAATGAAGAAAAGGTGATCCCCTGACTATAGTGTTTTCCTAATCTTTGTTCCTTTTCTCCAATGTCTTTTTATCCTTGTGATTACTGAAGGATGCAATAATCTTCCTAATCTTTTAACTACAGCCCATAAAGGTGCCCACCTAGTTCTTCTATTAAATTTTCCTAGTTTTATCTTTAAATATTTGGTTTTTGCTTTGCTCATAGGTTTTAAAAAGAAGTATTTCTTTAAAAGGTTATGGTAGATATTGAAGAGATTAGAAGGAGAAAACTACTAGAGTTGTATCAGAAATTAAAAGAAAAGCAAGAAGAGGAAAAAGCAAAAGAAGAACAAATAAAAGCACAAATAGAACAAATGGAAGAAATAGTAAAGTCCTATTTGACAAAAGAAGCTAGAGAACGATTAAATAATCTTAGAATAGCACATCCTGAAAAATACTTACAAGCTTTACAAATATTATATTACAATATAGTTACTGGAAGGTTAAATAGAAAGCTTACAGATGAAGATCTCAAAAAAATATTACGAGCGATGTTTTCAAGAGAAAAGAAAGAGACAAAAATAAGGATAATCCATGAATATTAATGTATGATAATCCATTTTTCCTAATTTCTTCTTTTCTTTTAGGCTTTGTTTTACCTTTTATCATTTTTAATAAAATAAAGGAAACAACAGGAAATACTCTACTAACTTTGGCTTTGGCTGGAATAATCTTTGGAATAATTTACCAATTTGAGGATACATTGTTATCCTATTCTCCAATTACCATTTATACCTCTGTTTTTTATTTAGGATTTTGGGCAGCTATTTTCTTCTCTATAATCTCCGCTGGTGCAAAATATACTGTTTCTACATTTAGAACTATTGGAAAGGTGATGAAACCAATAGCAAGGTATACTGAGAAGGCTATTAAAGAAACAAAAAGAGAGATAAAAGAAGTAAAAAAGGAAGAAAAAATTATAAAGAGTATTAAAAGCAAAGTTTCAAAAGCTTTAAAATATATTTTTGAGGATCCTGAGAAATCAATTAAATTATTAAAAGAAGCTTATAGTGAAACTTTAGAAGTAATGAATAAAGTAAAATTTTTGTTAAGAGAGGAAGTTGAAGAATCTGAATTATTGGAAAATATAGAAAAATGGGATATGTTTTTAGAAAAATATAAACATTTTAGGAATGTATACATTCAATATTTTTTGAGTACTCTAGAAAGAGAGGTATTAAGAGAAAGAAAATTGATAGAAGAAATTAAAAAAGAAGATATAGCTGAAGAAAGAACTCTAGAGGATATTTATAAAGATTTACAAAGATTAGCAGAATTAATAAGAACTTTAATATCTTTGATAAAATGGAAAAATTATTATTATGATCTTAGAAGATGGTATAATAATGTTACTAAAATAGTGGAGGAAATGAGGACTTTATTCAAGAAACTGGAGAAAGATGAAAAAAGATTAGCTAAATTAGTTAAGGAAGAATTATCTTTAGAGAAGAAACTTGAGAAAGAGGAAAGTAAAATGAAAAAAGTTATGAAAAACATTGGAAATAAGATTAAAAAATTTGGAAAGAAGTTGAAAATATAGTGATGATGGCTCAGTAATCTGACGCCTCCGGGAGTCCAGCGGGGTTGAGACCCCTAAGTGGGGACTGTGATACCCCGTCCCGTCGCCCGGAGGACAGAAATAAGAATGATGAATAGGGCGACGTCTGATTTTTAAGATTTAAAATTACTACTTCTAAATGATTATTGATTTTGATTCTCTAGAGCAAAGAATACTAGATTCTAAGTTTGAAAATTTGTGTTCTTTATTTAAAGATTACGATAAAGAGCTAATTCTAAATTACGAGTGTCATCCTTATTTTAGAAGGGAAATAAAAACAGAAGGAACTGAAATTACTATAAGTGTTTATTATTTTCCAGGAAAAATCTTTAACGGAAATAAAAAAGATGGTTTGATAGATAGTATAATAAGAGAAATTAATCCAAATTTTATAGGAGAAGTTTATATAATAAATGCAGAAGTACACTCTAGAACGGGAAATCCTCCTAAAACTATTTTAACAACATACAAAAATAATTTATTATTTTATTTTATTAAATTACGTTTCGGATTTGAATTAGAATATTCCTTTTTCAGCGGAGATTCTGGATACGGATTTGCAAAGTTCATAAAAAATGATCCCATAACTTATATTTTAATAGAAGATAGAGCAATACATTGGAATGAAAATGTTGTTTATTTAAATTCTCGGATAGAATCCTTTGTAGCTTTTTCTATAGGAACTCCTTATGAAGTAAAGAAGAAAGGATATAATGAGTTAAAAGATATTGTTACTTTACTTTTATATAAAATTTTGGCTCAGAGATCCAGTTAGATTTGCATCTTGGACATTGAGATGGAACTTTTATTTCTTTTTTGAAAGTATATCCACATTTATTACATCTTGCTGGAATTATTTCAAATTTCCATCCTTTTCTTTTAGCGATCTTCTCTATTTTCCTTAAATACTCTATAATTACTCTTCTATTTTCTATTTGCAATTCTCTTGAAAGTTCTGAAACACTATAAGGCTTCTTACTAATTAAATCTATAATCTTTTCAATCATTATTACTTTATGGAAAGAAAATATATAGCAGATACTTCCTTCTTCTTAAACTTTAATTTAATTTATAATATTTTTAAAATATATACTGTTCCGGAAGTTATTGAAGAAGTGAAAGATAGATTAAATAGAATAAAGCTTGGAATGTTTGATATAAATGTTTTAAATCCAAAGAAAAAGACTATTGAGGAAATAAAAAAGAAAATTTTGGAATTTATGCCTTTGGAAAAATTATCAGATACAGATATTAAAATAATTGCTTTAGCTTATGAATTAAAAGGGATAGTTCTTACAGATGATTTTTCAATTCAAAATGCTTGTTACTTTTTGAGGATACCGTTTCAAGGAGTAACTAGAGAAATAAAGGAAGCTTATATATTTAGAAAACTTTGTCCAAATTGTAGAAAGATTTATTCAAATGATAAAAAGAAATGCAGTATATGCGGATCTAATCTAAAAATAATTATTTATAGAAAAATCAGCCGAGAGTGAGGCTCTTCACTTTTCAAGGCCCCGAATCTTCATCATAGCAATCTCCAATATGACTCTAATCCTTTATCCATTACTTCTATTCCTAACTCTTTAAGTCTTTCCCTTATTTTATCAGCGAGATCATATCTTTTTTCTTTTCTTAATTCTTTCCTAACTTCTAAAATTAAATCTATCAACTTGGGTATTAAATCTTCTTTTTCTCTTTTATAAAATATATCATCCCATACAGCATATATTCTATTTACTGTGTTATAAAATTCATAGGTAGCATAGTTTAAAGCAAAGATATCTGTGGGAAGTACTTCTTTATTAATAAATTTTGTTGCTTCTAATAAAATTGCAGTTGCTTTTGTCGTATCCAAATCATCTAGAATAGTTTCTATAAATCTTTTATGATAATCCAATAGTTTGTTCAAAATCTTTATTTTTTCATCTGGTAAATAATACGTTGGTTCTAATTCATTAATTCTAGCTATCACTGTTTTAATTGTAGAGGTTATATACTGATAATTCTCCTTTGCTTGATTTAATGCTTCTTCGTTAATATCTAAAGGTTCTCTGTAATGTGTTGAGATTAAAAAGAATCGTGCAGGCATTGGTTTCATTTGTTTGATAAAATCTTTCGCAGGTATTATATTACCTAAAGACTTGCTCATTTTTTCTTTATTTATAGTAACAAAACCTATGTGAAACCAATATTTAACCCAAGGATGCTTCCCAAATCTTGCTTCTGACTGTGCTATCTCATTTTCGTGATGTGGGAATATCAGATCTTGTCCTCCGGCATGTATGTCAAATTGCTCTCCAAGATATCTTGAGGACATCACAGAACATTCTATATGCCAACCCGGTCTTCCTTCTCCCCAAGGGGAATTCCAGTAAGGCTCACCAGGTTTTCTGAATTTCCACAAAGCAAAATCATATGGTTTTTTCTTATCTTCTAGTACATCTGTTTCCTGTCTCCAAGCCTCCTTATTTTTTATCCCGGAGAGTTGTCCATAATAAGGATACTTATCTACTTCAAAGTAAACTCCATATTTTCCCTTATAAGCATACCCTTTCTTTTCTAAAACCCTGATAAAATCGGTAATCTCCTTTATATGCTCTGTAACCTTAGGATTAATATAAAATGGCAATATATTTAATTCTTTTAAAGCTTCTAAATGATATTTAATGTATGTCTCAGAGATTTCTTTCCAATCTTTTCCAGTTTCCTTAGCTTTCTTAATTATTTTATCATCAATGTCCGTAAAATTAGACACTGCAAAGTCTATATACCCCAAAAACCTTAACACTCTTCTGAGCAAATCTACTGCTACATGTGATCTTAAGTGTCCTACATGTGAAACGTCATAAGGCGTTATTCCACAGAAATAAATTCTTACTATTGGTGGGTTCAATGCTTTGAACTCTTCTTTTCTCTTTGTTAAAGTGTTATAAAGTTTCAAAACACCCGAACATTGTATGTCAATGTTATACTATTTTATAAATTTTTTGTATTGAGATCTTGTGAACATGCGTGAAAATAAAAATCATTATAAAGATTATAGTAACTACTATTACATGAGGTTGTTATCTAAATTAGAATTAATAGGATTCTATTGGTGTGGGAACAACGAATGTAAAGAAATAGATCCCTCAGAAGTTTTTCCAACAGCTTATGGTTTTGTTATAGATATTACTCTTCAGAATCTTCAAGAGAAACTGATGGAAACACGTGGTTTTCCCTCATGGGTTACCCCTATGTATTTAACTATCCCAAAGGAAAAGTACGAGGAGCAAAGAAGAAAGATTAGAAACCATATGCAAGCAAGATTTAGATTAGAAGATAGAGTTATTACTTTTCGAGTTTCTTTAAGGAAAGATGAAAAGATTACAAAAGAAATAATTGTAAAGCCACCAGCAGCTCTATTATTATACAATGAGAATCTAGGATTCTTAGTTTTAAGGGAAGCAAGAATCTATAATAAAAAGTTTTACAAAGGAGAATTTGTTATAAGAAATGAGAAAGATTTGACTAAGGATGAAGTAGGAGTACTTCAAGAGCCATATGTAATATCTTTGAAAGAATTAATTAATTTGGATTTAAAAGTAATAACCGAACCTTATGAATCTTCTATGGAAATTGTTGAAAGTGCTGTATTATATATTAGAAAGTTTTATCCTATAGTTTTATCTCAATTAAGAGACGTTGATATTGAAGAAATAAGACCTTTATTAAAAAGATTTGTTAGGAGGTGTTATAAACATGGAATCATCTTTGGAGATTTTGATTTAGATCAAATAGCAATAGGAACTATTGATAATAACGAAAGAGGAATAATAATTACGGATCCTGAATTTGCATATTTCTCAAGAAAACCCAAAAAGCTCTCAAGATATTTATGGGAAGGGTATAGAGAAATACTTGGTCCGAAAACAATAATAGAAATATTATCTGAAAGGAAGTTCGATGTAGATTATACCCTGAAGAGACTAGAAGAAGCAATAGATAAATATAATAAAGGTTCTTACAAGGATTTTATCAATGCTTTATATCAAGATACTGGAAATAGAAAAGAAGCTCATCAAGAGAATACCTGAAAAATATGCGAAAATTTTTGATATCCTGTCTACATTTTTAATATGCTTCTTTGGAATCGTATCCTTTTTCTACTATCCTTTATATTATGCTTTTATTTGTAATACGTTTATTTTTGCAATATATATTTTTAATAGTATTGTTCAAAATTTCTTTAGAAGACCTAGACCCTATATTTTCTCAAATATAATATATCATACTCCTGCCGAAAGATCCTTTCCATCTGGCCATACTATTGTTTCTATTTTAATGTTCATTTGCTTCAACAAAATCCCCCTCATTTATTTAATTTTATTAGTTCCTATCTTTAGGATTTTAGCATTACAACATTGGCCTTCAGATATAATTCTCACCATAATTTTCTATATTCCCATCATTGTAATATTCCAAATTTTCTCTCAGCTTCTATTATAATTTCATTTAAAACAACCCAAGCTGATAAAGATTTTGGATAAATGCTTACAACTTCATTTGCAAGATCATAATATTCTTTTGGAAATTTTCCATGCGGAAAAGCCCCTATTATATATAATGTATTCCCTTTTATTATCTCCTTTACTTCTCTTCTCTCACCTTCTTCATCCAATAAAATTATATAATCAAATTTTTGAACAAAATCTTTTAATTCGACTTTCTCTAACTTTAGCAGCCAGTTATCTTTGTTTGGTACATATTTTTTCTTAAATAAATCTTCTATTAATCCTTTGAATCTATCATAATTTCTTGGTACCCTAGTTTCAGGCTTAATTTCTATTAAAAATCCTTGTTGGGTATAAATAAAAACCTTCAATTTCCTTTCTTTATTTAAAATAGAATCTAAAGCATTTAGCAAACAAATATGTACTATATCTGGTCTTCCTCTTTGCTCCCTATTCTTTAATTCCATCATAGCTTTCCAATGATATGTATAATCTAATAAACATTCAGATGGACGCTTCTTTCTTTTCTTGCAGTAAGCTTTGATCTGAGGATGGTTCCAAAGCTTTTTAGGGATCAATTCTAAAGCCGCATGTCCTAAGAGAATGTAAATCATTGAGTTTAGTTTTGGGTAAAATTTTTGGACCCGCCGGGATTTGAACCCGGGGCCTCCGCCTTGCGAGGGCGGCGCTCTACCAGGCTGAGCTACGGGCCCTTCTAGATTTAAACTTTTCTAAAGCTTTATAAGCCAAATTTCTTTTCTTTAAAAATATTTCTATCGAAACATTTTTATTAACAATGATGTTTAACGTTGCATGGCCAAGAAGTCCCCTGTAAAGGAAACCATCTTACAAGTTTTACAAGAGAAGGGATGTATGACCAAAGATGAATTAGCAGAAGAAGTTGCAAACAGAGTAGGAACAATGCCAAGAGTAGTAAAAGCAGTAATAACAAAAATGGTAAAGAGAGGGGAATTAGTAGAAAAAGACGGAAAGATTTGTTTACCTTAAATTAGTTAAAAATAAAGCTATTTCTCTTCCTACATTCTTTTTTACATATTTTTCAAAACCTTCAAATCTAGGGCTTCTATTGACTTCTATAAAATAATATTCATTACCTTTTATTAAAACATCTATACCTGCTATATCCAAATCTAAGCTTTCTTTTAATTCGAAAGCTTGTTCTAGAATCCCTTTATTTAATTTAATCTCCTTTCCATAACCTCCTCTAGCAATGTTTGCCCTAAAATCATTAGGATTTATTCTCTGCATCGATCCAAGAATTTTATCTCCTACAATCAAAATTCTAACATCTTTCTCATAAGGAATGTACTTTTGAAATATAAAAAATGGAAGCCTTTCTTTATTTTTTTCAATAAACTTTAGTAACTCTTTCTCATTTTTAATTAAAAATACTCCTTCACCCCTATGCTTAAATTCATGCTTAGCAACGATTGGAAATCCTAAATTTAATATTCTTTTATATTGTTTTGGTTCTCTAATTTTAACTGATTCCGGAAAAGGAAAACCTTTCTTTTTACATTTATAATAGACATACGATTTTGAAATTATTTTTCCTTTTTCTAAGGATCTATCCACAATTCTTGCTCCTTTTTCTTTAAACTCTTCTACAAAAGCTCTTACCTCCGCAAATATAGAACCTGTACGGTAAAAATAAGCAACTTTTGGATTCGGTAAATTCAATTTATACGAAAAAATAAGATATCTATTCAAAATTAGTTTCACATCATTAGTTATTTTCTTTAACTCTTCATAAATTCTTTTAGTTTCGTAAGATTTATCTCCAAAAATTAAGATCAAGGTAAGAAATCTTGATTCTCTATTTTTTCAGGCAAATATTTTTTTGCAACGAAATCTAATGACTTTGAAGCTAGAGCCTGTTGCTCTATACGAACCCTCCACCTTAGCATCTTTTTAAATTGCTCTTGCCACTTAGGATGTTTAAACCAAGGATAATTCATTAATTGTTTAGCTCTCTTTTCATCTATAGGCTTTAATTTTTCTGTAACATTCCATAGATCATATTTTTCTATGTCATCCATAGTCATCCCGATTAGCTTAGCATCTGGAGTAGCTAATTTTTCTGAAATATAAGAAAGTTTCATTGAACCTCTTTTTATTACAGAATAAATATAGTATCCCCAGGGATCGCCATCTGTAAATACATATATTGGCAAATCCCATTCGTATCTAAATCGATGTAATAATCTTCTAATCCCTCTTGCAGCCTGTCCTTGTGTAGCTACAATTATACAATTCAGTTTTTGTGGAACTTTTTCTTCTATAAGTCTTTCCGCCATTGCAGCAGTTTCTACAGCTAATACAA
Organism: Candidatus Woesearchaeota archaeon; assembly: GCA_964573185.1. Lineage (GTDB taxonomy): Archaea > Nanobdellota > Nanobdellia > Nanobdellales > CAZNIQ01 > CAZNIQ01. Next base: position 11,190 of record CAZNIQ010000013.1, read on the forward strand.
AATCCGCATTAACATCAACTATCTCAATTTCTTCTATTGTAGATGGGATAGCCCAACCACCTCTTCCCAATTTCATACAATTCCATTCAGTGCCTTCTATCTTATCTCTCATAGTTACATCACCGTAAACGAAACCTCTCCTATCTGCAGTAATATGCATCTCTTCTCTAATTACTCCTAAAGTTCTTTCAAGATCTTCAATTACAGAATCAGATTCGGACTGATCATCAAAGGTGTTTTCTTTAATTATAGGGATGGCATGTTTTAATTGGTAATAAACTTCTCTTAACGAAGCATGCTTTCCTGTCTCAACTAGTTTCTTAGCTAAAGAAGCTACTAATAATGTTTGAACAAATTTTCTTACATGTCTTAAATTAAAGAATTCTCTTATCGAAAATGCCTCCCCTAATTTTATTAAATCTTTTTCTTGATCATAAACTATAGTTTTTAAAGTACCTCTGGCTCTTAGAGTAAGTTTTACTTTTTCCCCTTCTTTAAACTGCTTGAATATTTCTTCAGCTAATTTCTTTAACTTTTCCTGGACAGATACCATCTTATCATATCATCTATATCAGAATCTTTTAAAATTCCCAACTTTATGATATCACTTACCCAATTGTATATTATTTGCTTTGCTTCATTCATTTTTCCAGTTTTTATTAATTCCTGAATATCTTTAACCGTTAAAATTATAGATCTTAATTCTTCTAAAGCTTTTTCCCTTATCCTTTGTTTTATAACTTCCTCTATTTCTTCTCTAGGTTTTCCAAGCATTTCAGATAAAGCTTTAGCTAATTCTAATCCATAACCTAAAAATATCTTATATTTTTCTTTCAGTTCCTCAGTTGCTTTCTTTTTCTTTAAGTATAAAGATAATTGTCTCGCAACATCTCTTAATGCAGCTTTTATCTCTTTAACTATTTCCGGGTAGGGTGCTATAGCCTCCTTTGATTCTGACGTAAATGGTATCCAAACTGAAGCGACATGGACCATTATTACTACAGGCCCTTGCGGTATTCCTCCTTCTTCTTTCAACCCATAATACTTCCAATTTATTTCTTTTACAGCATGCGTTATAGCACACTCCCCTGCTTTATATAACAACGGAACTCTGTTTGCTAATCTTATTATATGTGCTTTTTGTTCTTTAATTTCTCCTCCATACGCAATTCCAGCTTCCACTATAAATGGCAATCCTCTATATACAGCAGGTTTTCTTGTAACAGCAGCAACAAATTCTGGTTTGAAAATTCTCATCAAGCTTTCTCTTATTAGATCTTCTCCCAAAGTAACTATATACTTAGCAGGAATTGATCTTACTTTTGTTTCTTGCATAGCATTGTACAACCTCTCTATTTCTTCCCAAGTTAAAGAATGAGGATCTTTATTTGGATTTAGATTGGCTTTCTTTAAAATTTCTTCAGCAGTTTTATCACCCACAGATGCAAATTCTTTTTTCAAAAACTCTTTAAGAGTTCTAGCGCTAGTTTCTTTTAACATTCTTTCCAAAACTCCTATCTCAATACCATGTGGGTGTGGCTTCGTTTCATAAAGCTCAGGTAATTTATTTGTTATTCTTTTGAAAACCAACTTCGTTTTTGGCGAAATATAATAGATATTTGCATGAGGATTTGCTAAAGCCGTTAGGGTAATATACTCATCTACAGATTGTTTTCCTCTTACATATTCAGCTTTTATCGTTGCGGAAACAATAGTTCCATGGTCCTTTATAAATTCCCAACCTATCTTTTTTGAAAAATAATATGGATCATATGATTGATATTTAATAACCAATGGTTCATTTCTTTTAACATCTATTTTTATTTCAAAATAATGTACTCTTGAGTCATTTAACGGTTTCGTAATAACTTTTATTGGACTTCCAGTTGTCAATTGTGCATATAAGGTTACAGCACTAACACCAATACCTTGCTTACCCCTTGTAGAAACGTATCTATGGAACTTAGAACCATATAAGAATTTTCCAAAGACATTTGGAACATGCTCTTTAGGAATACCCGGGCCATTATCGTAAACTGTAACAGTATAAACACCAGGTTTTGCCTGTATTATTTCAACTTTAACTTCTGGCAAAATTCTAGCTTCTTCACAAGCATCTAATGAATTATCTACTAGCTCTTTTACAGTTATATATAGAGCTTTTCTCGGAGATTCAAAACCTAAAAGATGCCTATTTTTTTCAAAAAATTCAGCTATTGAAACTTCCTTAAATTTCTTATATAATTCTACCTCTTGAGAATTACTCATTAGTTACATTAAAAATTAATATTTATAAAAATTTATAATGTAAAATCTAAAATTCCGAGCTCTTCTAATTTTCTCCTAATCTTCAACTCTTTTCTCCTTTGCTCAGCTTTATGATATACTTTGCTATGTGGAGATCCTTGAATTAATCTTGAAACAGCATCTCTAGCAATCTCTACTTCATCTAATTTTCCTAAAATATATACATCATGTCCTTTTATTATTATCTTAGCATTGCTTATCTGTTGTATTATCTTTTTAGCTTTACCTTTAGTTCCAATTATTCTTGAAAGCACTCTTCTAATATGTTTTATATCTTTACCAACAGCTTCCCTTACGTCTATTTTTAATAATGTATACTCCTCATCTAATAGGTTCAACGCGTCTTTCGGATCAAACCCTACCTTTATTGCTTCAACAACATTTGTAGCCTTATAAACATCGTAAAATTCTTCTCCTTCAATTCTAACAATATTTTTGTTTATCTTAATTTTAATTTTTCCTTTTTCTTCCAATTCCTTTTTACACTTCCTCAAATTTTTAAGACATTCTAAATCATCAAAAAGGATTTCATTAAAGAACCTCATCTCTAGTAAGTATTTTTTCAATAAAGCTTTTTAATGTTAATCCGTTGCTTTTCGCGTCTTCATATGTTATTTTCCCTGATATCGGTTTTAAAAAGAACCACCCTCTCCTTATAAACTTCAAAGCTAAATAAGCTTCCGCTCCAAAAATTTTAGAAAATTCTAGTAATTCCTTAACTTTTATTTCATCAATATAGATGCAATCTTTTTTCGTACTTTTTACTTCTATAGCATAAACTTTACCTTTAAAACCTACAAGAATATCTGGTAAAGGATAAGGAGCTAAGCCAGAACCAGCAACTCTTAAAGCAGCTATACCATGTTTCCAAAAAATCTTAACCAATTCTCTCTCATAGTTTATCCCTCTTTTCATTAAAACTTAAAATAAATGATTTAAATTAAAACTTATGCTTGAAGAAAAAATAAGAAAGTATTTGCTTGAGCTAATAAAGGACAAAGGATTGGAAAAGATTGAGATAAAGATAAATCAAATAACAAAATTGTGTTATGTTATAGACAAACTTAGTGGCAATAATGTTGAACCTTATTATTGTTTCTATGCAAGAATAGAAGGTATTAAAGAGAATAAAAGATATATTGCTTTAGTTGATGGAAAAATAAATAATGAAATAGAAATAACTAATTTTTATGAAAGATGGATGTCACAGTAATTTTTGTCGAACCAGAGCATCCTGAAAATATAGGTAATATAGCTAGAGTTATGAAAAACTTTGGTTTTTATAAATTAATTTTGGTAAATCCTCAATGTGAAATAACAGAAAAAGCATATATAGTTGCAAAGCATGCTAAAGATGTTTTAGAAAATGCAAAAATTTTAGAAACATTAGATGATGCTTTAAAATTATTTGATTTGAATATAGGAACTACTGGAAAGTTTGCTGATGAAACAAATGTGATAAGATCAGTAATACCTTCAGATATTTTGCCAAAGCTTTTATCAAAATATACCGGTAAAGTTGGGTTATATATTGGAAGAGAGTCGATAGGTTTCACAAATGAAGAACTAAAGAAATTCGATATCGTTGTTACAATACCTACAAATCCTGAGTATCCAATAATGAATGCTTCACATGCTGCTGCAGTATTGTTGTACGAATTATTTAAAGCGGTAAGAAATCCTGTTTTAGAAAGAATTAGAATAGCCTCTAGAAAAGAAAAGGAAGTGATAATGTCTATGATTGATAAGATAGTTAATAAGATACCTATACAAGAATATAGGAAACCTATTATGAAAAGAGTGTTATGGAACGTTATAAATAAGGCAATACTAACCAAAAAAGAAGCTTCTGTTTTGGCAGGTTTCTTTAGAAATATTTTAGAAATGATCAGTAACACGCCATCTCATCATAATCAGGAGTAGCCTAATTCATCACTTATTATTATTTTATCAAAAAATATTTAAAGAAGTCTTACTACCAGTATGAATGGAAGTTAAGGTAGGTTCAAAGGGTCAGATAGTTATTCCGAAAGAATTAAGAGAAAAATATGGTATTAAAGAAAATACTTTGGTTCGAATAATACCTACAGAAGAAGGAATTCTTATAAAGCGAAAAAGGGATTTGATAGAAGTACTAAAAGAAATTATAGAAAAAAAGGAAATAAAGAAAAAATATAAATTAGAGAAGGTAAATGCTTCAAATGTTTATCTCGAAATGGAATTTGAGGAATGAAGTATTTTATAGATTCTTCAACATTAATATATTTTGTAACTCAAACCCCAGAGGATAAATTAAATAAGTTATTTAATTTATTTAAAAAGCTTAAAAGTGAAGGAGCTGAATTTTATACAAATATTTTAGTATTAGATGAAGTTTTATGGGTTTGCAGAAAGAAATATAGCATTCAATACAAAGATACTATAAAAATTTTAATTGAATTATTATCTGACATAAGAATATTACCTTTAACTGAAATGGACTTCTATTATGCAATAAGATTACTAGTTAATTATAATTTAAAGCCATCGGATGCTATCCACGTTGCAAATATGTTAAATAATGGAATTCCAATTATAATTTCAGAAGATAAAGAATTCGATAGAATAGTAAAGAGAATATGGATAGAATAGTAATTTCACATTATCAAGCTAAAAGAATTCTAGCTGGTTGGGTTACTGGATTAAAAGAAGTACCAGTCTCTTTAGATCTAGGGAGAACGATATCTAAAGTTATAATCGACTCTCCAAATGTAATATTTCCTGATGGTTCAAAAATACATATAAATATAATTAGAAAAATAGCTTTGGATACGAGATCCGTTTATTTAATTGAAAATAATGAGGTTAAGAAAGTTCAATTTTTTTCAGAGGAGACTCAGAAGTTTTATAAATTAGTTCCTACAGGAGAAAACACCCCACCAACATTAGAAATATCAGGTATCCATATGCATCGAATAAAAGATGTTGATCCTTTAACGGACACATTGCAAAAACTAGAACTAATAAAACCTTTGGAAAATACCTTTGTTCTTGATACGTGTACAGGTTTAGGATATACTGCAATATATGCAAGAAAACTTGGAGCAAAAAAAGTTATAACAGTAGAAAAAGATCCATATGTAATTGAGATAGCAAAATATAATCCTTGGTCAAAGGAGCTTTTTGAAGATGAAAATATAATACTTTACATAAATGATATTACAAGGTTTATTAGAAACTTTGAAAATGAAATCTTTGATAGAATTATACATGATCCTCCAAGGTTCTCTTATCAAACAGCGAATCTTTACTCTATTCTGTTATACAAAGAATTCTATAGGGTTTTGAAACCCGGTGGAAAACTAGTTCATTACGTCGGAAAACCAAAACATAAAAGAGGCTTTGATTTGAAGAAAAATGTTATGAAAAAATTAAGAGAAGTTGGCTTCAGAAAAGTTTATTTTGATGAAAAATCTCTATGTGTCTATGCTGAAAAACCTAGGAAAGGTTCCAAATAAAGCTTTTGTTCTAATAACAGGGGATAATGGAGTAGGGAAATCAATATTGGCTTTACAATTAGCTTCAGAATTAAATAAGAAAACTTTAATTGTATCAACGCAAGAAGACGAAGAGGAAATAAAAAGAAGGGTAGAAACGTTTAATTTTAATTTAAAAGAATACAAAGTTGAATTTATTTCTAACGAAATCTACGAAGGGTTAGATTCTACTGATCTATTTACAATTGACTTTGAAGGCTTGCTATCTTTAGTTTTAGAAAATTATGAAGTTATCGTTTTGGACTCAATTGATTTTTTAGAGTTTATGTTCGAAGATTTTAATTTATTTAGAAAAGCATTAATAGTTTTGAAGAATATTGCAAGAAAACAAAACAAAATATTAATCGCAGTATCATCAGTTTATTCTGATCCGGAAAAAGAAAGTTTTGAACAATTTCTTTCAGATATTGTAATTGAAATGTATTATAAAGATAGTGAAAGATATTTATTTATAAAGAAAAATAGGTTCTCTAAACATGATAATAAAGAAAGAAGATTTAAGATTGAGGATAAAAAAGGAATAGTTATTTTATAAACTCTATTAAACTCTTCTGCTTTTTCTTTTCAATTATTTCTTTAAAAGTTTTCCATTGAACTCTTATATAATCGATTATCTCCTCCCAATGATCTTCTAAGAATTTTCTTGTCTTTGGATCAGAAGGATATCCCGAACCAAAATCCCCAAATCGCTCTTTCAATTTTTCTATTTCTCTATCTCTTTCAACTTTAGCTATAATACTTGCAGCAGAAACTATAGGGTATTTTTTATCAGCTTTGTTTTCAGCAATAATCTTTACATCTTTTTTTAACAAAGATAGTAATTTTAGTTTAAAATTTTTGGGATTTGGGGAGGGAGTATCAATATATATTTCTTCAGCATCACTTTCATTTATTATTTCTGCAAAATATTTTAGTTCCAATTCATTTAAACTTTTGCCTTTCGACATCCATTCATTAATTTCTATGGGCCATATTTTTTTAACATATATTTTATCTGCAATTTTCTCTATTTCTTTATATAGCTCTTCCCTTTGCTCTCTAGTTAACTCCTTTGAATCTTTTACCCCTATTTCCCTTAACTTTTGTTCTTTTTCTTCAGAAATCTCTACTCCGACTATAACTAATGGTCCTATTACAGGTCCCCTTCCAGCTTCGTCAATTCCTAATTTAAATTTCAAATTCTTCTAGAGGTTTCAATATCTTAACTTCAATTCCAACAGGTTCTAAAAGCTTCTTTAATTCCTCAGGATTTGCTCTTATAACATCCCAGGTATTATAATGTATCGGAACAACTATTCTTGGTCTTAAGAACCTAGCAGCATAAGCAGCTTGCTTAACATCCATAGTATACAAACCTCCTATAGGTAGGAAAGCCACGTCTATTGGACCAAACAATTCCGGAAATAATTGCATATCTGAAAATACCATAGTATCTCCTGCATGATAGAACCTTCTACCATCTAGATATACAATAAAGCCACCGGGATTTCCTGTTGGATATATTTTGTCTTCAACAACGTTTCCAGAGTGTACTGCTGGAACTAAAGTTATTGCTAAATCTTCTGAAACCTTTAATGTCCCTCCGAAGTTCATAGGAATAGTTTTTGCTCCTTGAGATTCTAACCATACCGCTAATTCATATATAGCAACTATTGGAGCATTATCTCTTTCAGATAAAGCTATAGCATCTCCTAAATGATCTTTATGCCCATGTGTAACTAAAATAAAATCTACTTTAGGGATATCTTTCAAAGAAATATCATAGGGATTGTCTTCTATGTAAGGATCAATAATTATTGTATATGTTCCTTGTAAGAGAACTGCAGCGTGTCCTAGGAACTTAACTCTGACCATTTTCTTTCTTTTCTTCTTCCTTTTTAACCCTTTCTACATACCATTCCCTTTTAACCTTAACTAACTTAACAGAATTTAAT
>CAZNIQ010000014.1:0-18104 GCA_964573185.1 Candidatus Woesearchaeota archaeon
TGATTTCCTGTATTTATAAATCCAACAGTTATTTGATTATTACTCGTATCTAACTGTGCTTTTATTATATTCACAGAAGCTCCAAAGCAGCTTACCTGTTGTTGAACATATTGTCTTCCCCATCCAATAATCATAACACCTATAGAGATTGTAAAAGCAATTAGTAATACAGCAGCTATTAAAGGAGATATCGCTCTTTTAACATTAACCATATTTTTTAAATGTGAACTTATGTATATAAATCTTTGTTGTTCAGCGAAAGAGCAAATATAGATAAAGAGATAAAAAGGATTAACGTTTTATAAATATTTTTTCAAATACATTAAATGGTTAATATTGATTTGGTTAAGAAAATGTTTAAAGCTAATACCAAAGTTAAAAAGCTTTTACCAAAAGATATATTAGAAACCTACGAAAATTTGTATTTCAGATTTTTAGATTTGAGGGAAAAAGGAAAAATACCTTTCCACGGAAATTACTTATCAGATTTTGAATTAGCCAAAACAATTTACAAAAACAAATATTTCCTGAAAACATTGGATGGAAGATCTATTGAAGAACATCCAGAAGACGTATTTTTAAGAGTAGCTGCTTTTATAGCTTCAGTTGAAGAAAATCCTGAACGCTGGGCAAATAAATTCTATGAGATTATGTATGAAGGGTACTTCTTACCCGGTGGTAGGGTTTTAGCAGGAGCTGGAGATTTATATAGATTGAAAACACCTGTTAATTGTTTTGTCATTCCAATCCCCGATGATTCTATTGAAGGAATTTTTGATGCAGCAAAATGGGCTGCCAGAACATATTCTTATGGTGGTGGTGTTGGAATAGATATCTCTTGTTTAAGACCTAAAGGTTCTGTGGTTCACAATGCAGCTTTATTTTCTACTGGTGCTGTTTCCTTTATGGAATTATATTCTTTAGTTACTGGTTTAATAGGGCAAGAAGGAAGAAGAGGGGCTTTAATGTTAACTATAGATGTAAAACACCCGGATATTTTCTATTTCATCAGATCGAAATCCGATGTTGGATACTTTGTAAAATTGGCTTTGGAGGAGTTAAAATGGAGATTACCAAATTTGGATGAAGAGACGTTTGAGATAATTAAAAGAGTACTAATAAACAATTTCCAAGTAAGGTTTGCAAATATATCTGTTAAGTTTACTGACGAGTTCTTTCAAGCGGTAGAAGAAGAGAATAAGTATGGAAGAAACAAAATTTTGGTTTATAAAAAGAAATACAAAGGAATTATAAGGAATTATTATCAAAAGAAAAATGAATTTTCTTACGGAATGCCTTCAAAAGATATATCGAAATATGAGTTAATTAAGGTTTTTGACAATATTGATCAATTAAATGAGTGGTTAGAGGAGAATTATAGAGTTAGAATAAGAGAAGATGATCTTAAAGATCCTTATAAAAGAGATATCTATGGCGATTATGTAATAGAGTTAAAAGATGAAGATTACGATTTGGCTATAAGATATTCTGGTGATTTTCTTTTATATTGGGCTTCAGAAGTAGTGGGTGAGATAAGAAGATTAGTAAAAGCTAGAGATATCTGGAACTTGTTTGTAGCTTCAAATTACTATTCTGCAGAACCCGGAGCTATATACTGGAGTAGACATAAGAAATACTCTCCTTCAGATTATATTGGGGTTCCGATTATGACAACAAATCCCTGTGCAGAAGTTCCATTACAACCCGGAGGAGCATGTAATTTGGGTTCAATTAATCTAGCAAGATTTGTTAAAAATCCATTTACAGATAAAGCTGAAATAGATTGGGAAAAATTAAGGGAAGTAGTACATATCGCTGTAAGATTTTTGGACAATGTTGTTGACTTCCAGATATATCTTAATCCTTTAGATTTTCAGAAGAAAGCTGCTAGAGATACAAGAAGAATTGGCTTAGGTATAATGGGATTAGCTGATATGTTAGTTCAGTTAGGATTAGAATATGATTCTGATGAAGCTTGAAAAGTCATTGAAAAGGTTATGCGGTTTATTGCTAATGAAGCTTATAAAGCATCAGCTTTACTAGCTAAAGAAAAAGGTACTTTTCCATTATGGGATTATAATAAATATTCTAGAAACCCGTTCTTTAAAGAAGCTTTAGACGACGATACAAAAGAGTTGATAAAAGAGAATGGATTAAGAAATGTTGCAATATTATCTGTAGCCCCTACAGGTACGATATCAAATATAGTTAAGGCTGCGGAACTAAACGGTAAAAATTATATAGGAGTTTCAAACGGAATAGAACCTATTTTTGCTTTATATTATATTAGAAGGTCGGAATCCTTAGAAAAGAAATTCTTCAAGGTATTCCATCCAATAGCAAGATATTATTTAGATTTACATGGTTTATATGATAAAGCACAGGAAGCTTCTGATGAGGAATTAAAAAAGATTTTACCTAAATATTTCTGGAGGACAGCTCACGTTATAAATCCATATAAAAGAGTAGAAATGCAAGCAGTAGTACAAAAATATATTGATCACAGCATTTCTTCAACTATAAACCTTCCGATGGATATTGAACCTGAAACTATGTCTGAAATCTACTTATATGCTTGGAAGAAAGGACTAAAAGGTGTTACTGTTTATAGAGAAGGTTCTAGGTTCCCAATAATTATTATTGATTCTAAGAAGAAAGAATTTCAGGAGTTTGCGAATAAAAAGTTCATTTTGAGGACAAAAGATGGAAAGGAGTATAAAGTGACTGGCGACACTGTTATATATATTAAAGGAAGGCTTACAACTATATATCATGCTCTTAAGAAGAATTTAATTAGAAAGGAGAATGAAAATGTGTTATATTATGATGATACCGATTTGATTGTCTATCCTAAGTAACCTTTAAATTTTCTTAATTTTACTTACATTTCTATGCATTTTAAGGTTAGGTTGGAGGAGCCAAAAAAGGAAGTTTTAATTGCTGAAGGACAACCAATGATGCAATGTCCTGTTTGTGGTAACTACTCCGTAGTGAATCAGGGTGGTTGTTATACTTGCTTAGTTTGTGGCTGGTCTAAATGTGATACATAAATTTCAAGCATACATTTAATTAGTTTCTTAACTTTTTCCGGATCCTTTAAGCAGACTTCAAAATATTTTCCTTTCTTTCTCAATTCAACTATATTTACTTTTTCCAATTCCTTGATATGTCTATAAACTACAGATACATCTTTGTTCAACAGTTTTGAGAAATCTGCAATGCAATATTTATTTTCTTGAGCTTTCAGGAGTTCCAGAATTATCTTAAGTCTAGATTCATTGGATAGTACTTTTGCAATCTCTTGCAAAGCTTTTATATACTTTTCCTCCATGGTATCTTAATGGTATTAGATGAGCACACTTTAAAAGAATTAAAGGAAATTTTTGAGAAGAACCTAAAGGATCCGGTTGAAGTAGTTTTAATTACTGATAAAGAAAAGAATAGGGAACCTTCCGAGGTAGCCGAAGAACTGGCAAGGGATATTATGTCTATAACGGATAAAGTAAAATTTGAGATTGTTGATGCAAATGATGAAAAAGGAAAGGGATATTTAGATAAATATGATTTAAGATTGGATAAATGGGGTAAAAGATATGGTCCTCTCTTCTTCTTTAAAGAAAAACCGAATATAATTTATTATGGCTTGCCGGCTAGAGAAGAATTTCCAGTATTTATTGAGGATTTGATTATGTTGTCTAACAAAAAGGTTGACATGATGTTGAGCGTTGCAATGAAAATAAAGAAGGTGAACATTCCTATAGATATCTATATCTTTGTTACACCAACTTGTCCGTATTGTCCTTATATGACATTAAGTTCCCATAGATTCGCCTATTTGAATGATAAAATAAGAGGTATAATGATCGAGGCAACAGAATTTCCAGAGTTCGCTGATGCTTACCAAGTTATGGCTGTTCCGAAAAATGTTATTATTGATAGAAGAACCGGTAAGGAACTATTGATTTGGGAAGGTATGGTACCAGAAAATGCTTTTGCAGAGCAAATTGAACACGCTTTAGAACACGCAAAGGAATAAAATGTTCAAGCTATCTTTAAGAAAAGAAGAACAATTGGATAAGGATTGGGAAGTAATAATAATAGGAGGAGGACCTGCTGGTTTAACAGCTGCTTTATATTTAGGAAGATATAAAGTAAAAACTTTGGTAATAACAAAAGAAGTTGGTGGCTTGCTAAATGAAGCTTCTATAATAGAAGATTATCCTGGTATAAAAAGAATAAAAGCAGTAGAACTTGCCAAGGCTTTTGAAGAGCATGCCAAGGAATGGGGGGCAAAAATATTAATAGATGAGGTTATAGATGTTAAGAAAGAAGGGGATAAATTTATCGTAAAAACAAGAGATAAGGAATTCACAGCGGAAGCAATTATATTAGCCACCGGTTCTAGAAGAAGGAAACTAGGGGTTCCCGGAGAGAACTTACCGGGGGTATCATATTGTGCAGAATGTGATGCTCCTTTATTTAAAGATAAAGTTGTTGCAGTTGTTGGTGGTGGAAACACAGCTTTTCACGATGCAATTGTGATTTCAGGTTATGCAAAGAAAGTTTATATTATTCATAGGAGAGATAAATTTAGGGCAGATCCTGTTTTAGTTGAAGAAGCTAAAAAGAAGGGAATTGAATTTATTTTAAACAAGGTTGTTGTAGAGATAAAAGGTGAAGGAAAAGTAGAAAAAGTTATATTAAAAGATACTAAAACGGGAGAGATCTCTGAATTAGAAGTTCAAGGTTTATTTGTTGCAATAGGATTAGAACCTAATAATGAATTGGCAAAGAAATTAGGAGTGGAATTGGATACTGATGGTAGAATAAAGGTAGATCCTTGTATGAGAACAAATATTGAAGGAGTTTTTGCTGCTGGTGACATAACAACGGGATCATGTAAATTTATGCAAATTATTACTTCCGCCGCAGAAGGTGCTATTGCTGCTAAATCAGCTTATGAATATTTATTAAAGAAAAGGTACAAACAATAAAATTTTTGGACCCGCCGGGATTTGAACCCGGGGCCTCCGCCTTGCAAGGGCGGCGCTCTACCAGGCTGAGCTACGGGCCCAAGTAAGATTATTATTTTTCTTACCTTTAAAAAGTTTAGTAATGGTTAGAGTAGTTGGGATAGAGCCTAGAGAATACCAAAAGAGAATTTTGGAAACTTGTAAAAGAAAAAACACATTGGTAATTCTTCCAACAGGTACTGGAAAAACAATTATTGCTCTGATGCTTACTGCAGAAAGACTAAATTTATACCCAGATTCAAAGGTAATTTTTCTTGCCCCCACAAAACCTTTAGTTAATCAACATAAGAACACATTTTCAAAACATCTAGAAGATATAGATAAAACTAGGTTAGTTGTAATTACAGGAGATATAAGACCTGAAAGAAGAAAAGAATTATACAAATTTGGAAAGATAATTTTTGTGACACCACAGACACTTCAAAACGATTTATTGATGAAAAGAGTTTCTTTAGAAAATGTTTCTTTAATCATTTTTGACGAAGCACATAGAGCTGTAGGAAAATATCCTTATGTTTATATAGCAAGGGAATATTTTAAACAATCAAGATTTCCGAGAGTGTTAGGATTAACAGCAAGTCCGGGACACGATTTGGAAAGAATAAAAGAGGTAATTCGTAATTTAGGAATAGAAGCTATTGAAATTAGAGTAGGGACAGAACCTGATATAAAACCTTATATAAAGCCAATAAAAATAAAAAGAATTGAAGTAGAGTTTCACGGAAAATTAAAAGAAATACAGGAATTGTTAAAAAACGCTTTGGAAATAAGATATCAACAGTTAAAAGAATTAGGCTATGTGACAAGAAAACTAAAGGGGAAGAAGGAAATTTTAGAAAAGCAAAAGGAATTACAACAATTATTGGCAAATGATCCTGAGAATGAGAAGATAAAGAAATCCATAAGTTTGCTAGCAGAAGTTATGAAATTGGATCATGCTCTAGAAGTTTTTGAAACGCAAACGCTATATACTTTTATAAAGTATTGTGAATCTTTGTTTGAAAAAGCACAAAATACTAGAATAATTGCTTTAAAGAACGTCACAGAGGATCCAAGGTTTAGAAAAGCTTATGTTCTAGCAAAAGAAGCTATTAGAGAAACTGAACATCCAAAATTATTGAAATTAGTAGAATTAGTAAAAGAACTTGTAAAGAAAAATAAAAAGATAATTATTTTTGCACAGATAAGATATACAGTAGATAGAATAATAGAATTTTTAAGAAAAGAAAATATAGCTTGTGAAAAATTTGTAGGAAAGAAGGAAATGTCTAGGGATAAGCAATTAGAGATACTTAGAAGATTTTCCTTAGGGGAATTTAATGTTTTAGTTGCAACATCAATTGCTGAGGAAGGATTGGATATTCCTAAAGTTGATACTGTAATATTTTACGAGCCAGTACCTTCTGAAATAAGATATATTCAGAGAAGAGGGAGAACAGGAAGATCTGATATTGGAGAGGTTATAATTCTAATAACAAAGAATTCTAGAGATGAAATTTACTATTGGGCTTCTGTGATGAGAGAAAGAAAAATGATTAAAACTATTAAATGGTTAAAGGAAGTACTAAAGAAAGAAAAAATAATACCCGAAGAGAAGAAGGAAGAAAAACCTATGTTAACTTTAGATAAATTTGCTTTCGTTGAGCACAAAATAGAGAAACCAGAACCAGCATTCAAAGGTTTAAGGATTGTTGCAGATTATAGAGAAAAAGCTTCGGGTGTCGTACAAGAACTAACGAGATATGGAATTCTTGTTGAGTTAAAGAACCTACCTGTAGGAGATTATTTAGTAGGAGATATTTTAATAGAAAGAAAAAGTAAATTAGATTTTGTGAATTCAATTATAGATGGAAGACTTTGGGAACAACTTGATAAGCTAAAAGAATATAATTCTATTTTGATCTTAGAAGGAGAGGAAGATTTGTATTCAATAAGAAACGTTCATCCGAATCTTATAAGGGGTGTTCTATTAAAAATTGCAGCAGATTACAAAATCCCAATAATCTTTACCAAGGATTTTAGAGATACTGCTTTATTTATCAAGCTTCTAGCCGAAAAGCAAAAAAGAGAAAATAAGGAAATTATTTTAAAGAAGAAGAGCAAAAGTTTAACCGAAATACAAATAGATATTCTTACAAGTTTTCCGGGTATTGGTAAAAAATTGGCTTTAGAATTATTGAAGAAGTTTAAAAGCCTAAAAAACATATTCAATGCTTCTATTGTAGAACTTTCTAAAGTTATAGGTGAAACTCGTGCAAGAAAATTTAAAGAGATATTGGAAAAAGAATTTAAAGCTGAAGAATTATGATTTTCTAATGAAAGCTAAGGAATTAAGACAGAAGTCTACTGAAGAACTTATACAATTACTTAACCAATTAAGAGAAAAACTCATGCAATTGAAAATGAGGAAAGAGGCGGGAATGCCTTTAGAAAATCCAATGGAAATTAGAAATACAAAAAGGGATATTGCAAGGATATTAACTATTTTAAGAGAAAGAGGAATTAAATTATGAAAAAGAAGAAATTAATAACTGGAGGTTTACCCGAGTTAGATACTTTTGAACAAGTAGTAAAGGAAACTCAAAGAATAAAGGTTAGAACTGAAACTAGATCTTATGGAAAAGTTGTTACAATTATAGAAGGAATAGACGAGGCTTTAGATCCAAAAAGTATTTTAAAGGAATTAAAAAGAAGATTGGGCTGTGGGGGAACATATGATAAAGATTCTAAGGCGATAGTACTTCAAGGGGACCATAGGAATAAGATTAAGAAGCTTTTAGTTGACCTTGGCTTCTCGGAATCCTCTATATCCATCGAGTAGAGTTAAAGAATTAATAAAGCACGAGCTAATAGGTTTATGGGTAGAGGTTATAGATTCAAAAAATAAGGATTATATTGGGATTTATGGAGAAGTTGTTGATGAAACTAAAAATACATTAAGGATTAGATCACCGGATGGAAAGATAAGAACAGTTATTAAAGAATTCTGTACTTTTTTATTTTATTTTGATGACGGTTTTATTGTAAAAGTTGATGGAAAGCTAATTAAAGGGAGACCGTGGGAAAGGATAAAGAAAAGAATAAAGAAATGATCAGAGACCCTCTTAGTCATCATTTTCAGCCCGAAAAACGCTCATCACTAGAATTACATCTTAACTATATTTTTAAATAAAAATCAGCGTTTTGGTCCTTCTTCATTTTTCCGCAGCGGCGCGACGTCATCACTATAACATTTATAAATTAACTGATTAAAAAGGTTAAATGAAGAAACCTTATGTTAAGAACATAGGAATAGAAGGGGTACAGCCTCCTGAGAAAGTATGTAACGATCCGAAATGTCCTTGGCATGGAGAAATTAGGATACATGGATTTTTATTTAAGGGAGTTGTTGTGAAGGCAAGAGCTCAAAAAACAGTTGTAGTTCAATGGGAAAGATATCATTATTTACCTAAATATGATAGATATGAAGTAAGAAAAACAAGAGTACTAGCTCACAATCCACCATGTATAAATGCAAAGGAAGGAGATATTGTATTGATTGGAGAAACCAGGCCTTTATCAAAGGAGAAACATTTTGTCGTAATTCAAGTTTTAAAAAGAGCTGAAGAGAATAAATAACCATGAAGGCTGTAAAAGCAAAGGTTACAAGGGCTTTACCTGTAGGGGCATATTTAACGGTAGCTGACAACTCTGGTGCTAAAGAAGTACAAATTATTGGTGTGATAGGTTATAAAGGTGTTAGAAGAAGATTGCCAGCAGCTGGTGTAGGTGATATGGTAGTTGTTACTGTTAAAAAAGGAAAATTAGAGTTATTAGGACAAGTAATGAAAGCTGTTATAATAAGACAAAGAAAGGAATATAGAAGAGCTAATGGGATAAGAGTAAAATTTGAAGATAATGCATGTGTAATAGTAAAGGATGATTTAGGAACTCCAAAAGGAACTATGATAAAAGGTCCCGTTGCTAAAGAAGCAGCAGAAAGATGGCCTGAAATAGCAAAGATAGCTTCAATTATTGTTTAATTTTTTATGAATGATTATTGCTAGAACAAGAAAAGGGAACGAGTTTATTGTTAAAAAAGAACTGGAAGAAAAAGGTATAAAATGTGAGGCAAGACCCTATGGCTATCTCGGTGTTGTTTTTGTTTATTCTGATGATCTAGAAACTGTTTTGAAAATTCCTGAAGTAGAATATGCATATAAAGTTGATATCGAAACGGAAGCAAAATTAGAAAAATTGGAAGAAGCTTGTAAAGAAATTGCAAAAAGAATAAATGAAAATGAAACCTTTGCTGTAAGAACAGAAAGAAGAGGAACTCATAATTTTACATCTATTGATGTTAATGTAAGATGCGGAAAGGTTATTCAAGAGATTTCAAAAGCTAAAGTTAATTTAACAAATCCAGATAAATTAGTTTTGATTGATATTTATAACGAAAAAGCATTTATCTCTTTATTACCAGGAGATTACTTCAGAAAGAAAATGAAGCCTTATAAAAAATTAGCTTTAGAGTTGTTTAAAAAAATTGTCTTTGTTCAGTTAGCATATTGGGGTCCCGGATCTTATGAGATGGGAAGGAGAATTGGAAGAGCTGCTCAGGCTTTTGAAATTAAAAAATTAATAGTTGGGTTACATGATGAAATAAAAGCAGAAGATTTATTTAATTTTTTAAGAGGTCTATTTGAGGGTTTAGAAGCTAGAAAAGAGGTTCAAGACAAAACATATGCGAGAAAAGTAAAAAGGGTTGAAATAACTGTTGAAAATATCTATCAATTAATTAGAAAGTTAAATCCGAAAAAACAGTTAATAATTATAACTGATCCTACTGGTGAACCCATTAGTAAAATAAGAGAAAAATTGAAAAAAGATTTGGAATGGTATGAAGAAATTTATGTCTTTGCAGGATCTAGAGAAGGAATTCCTAAAGGATTATTTAGATTCGCACACTACGTTATTGATCTTTGTCCGGGAATAACATTTGCAACGGAGCATACTATTCCTACGAGTTTAATCGCTTTATATACTATTTATTCAGAAGAAAAATAAAAATTATTCGATATATTTGAATATTGCGGCTACATACATTACTGGAGCCATAAATATGAAGAACAAAGTTGCTAATACAGTTCCTACTGTTGGTATTAATGATAGTCCGAAGGTGATTAATCCGATTATAGCACCCATTATATAGGATATTAAAATTATTTTTGCACCGTTGTAAATATCTATTGTTAATTTATCTACCTTCTTAATTATACTTCCGTAAGCAGAATATCCGAACAGTAACTTTAAGAAAAACTCTACAGCAGCAACAATTAATGCAAGAGTAGAAATCTTATATGCTATTGAAAAAAGATTTTTTGCAATTAAAAATGGATTCTGTAATGCTGTAATTGTTAATAACAAATAAAGTAAAAATCCTGGAACTCCTTTTATTAATATAAATGCTATAATTGATGTATTTAGCCTATCTGTTGTTTCAAATCCAAGCTTTTTTGCAATATATCTTAATACAAATGGTAAAGCTATTGCAGTAATAAAAGGTCCTATGAAAGGAATTATTGATGGAATTCCTATTAAAACCAATAGCAAACTTCCAATAATATATGTTAATGGCTTTTCTTTTATCTCTTTGAAGGAAAATTCTATTGCCTCTAGTAGACCCATTAATTTATATAGATGTACAGTGTTTTTAAATATTCCAGTTCTTTATGAAATGATACTACTGGATGATCAAAAGCTTGTCTTCCAATATGGAATAATTTTCCTTCTTTTTTATTATATCTAATAGCTTTAAAAATGAGTTCTTTAAATTCTTCCAAATGTATGTAATAAGAACAATCTGATGTAACAAGATAACCTTCTTTAATTAATTTTATTGCAAAAGAATTTATTATATACAAAGATTTCATTGCTTTTGCTTTCGGAACTCCGGATACAGCTAAACCTGCAGGGTCTAAGTTCACTACATCAAATTTCTCTCCTTTATCAACTAATTTAGGCAATATTTTAAACGCATCTCCTTCGATTATTTCAATTTTATCTTTTACATCATTTAACTCAGCATTCTTTTTGATATAATATGTCGCTTTCTCATCCTTTTCTATAAATACTACTTTTTCTACATTTGGATTTAAAGCTGCATGAATACCAAAACCACCAGTATATGCAAAAACATCCAATACTTTTCCTTCAGCTATTCTTTCAAAAAATATTCTGTTTTCTCTTTGATCTAAGAAGAAGCCAGTTTTCTGACCTAAAACCACATTAACATAAAATCTGGCTTTCCCTTCTTCAATTATCGTTTCCTCCTTATTCCCATACCAAAACTTTTCTACTTCTTTTAACCCTTCTAGAACCCTACTTCTATATTTATCTTTTTCATATATTGCTTCTATATCTTCTATTTCTAAAATAGCTTCTACTAATTCTCTTTTATATTTTTCGAAAAAAGGATTTGAATTTTGGAATACAACAATATCATTATATTTATCAACTATTAAACCTGATAGAAAATCTGCTTCAGAGTAAACCCATCTATAAGTACCTTTATAAAACCTCTCTCTAAATTTCTTAGCTTTTTTTAATCTTTCCAAAAACAACTCCTTTATATCAAAATCTTTTTCAAAAGAAATAACTCTTAATACTATGTTTGAATACGGATTTGCTGAAGCTTTACAAATAAAATTTCCCTTTTCATCATAAATATCAACAAGCGTCCCAGGTTTAATATTTTCTGGCAATCTAAATTCTTTCTTAACTATAACCCTTTTCCCTTGAAGTATTTCTTCCGCAAGTTTTTCTGGGATTATTATTCTCATTCAAATTTTTGATTTGAAAAGCTTAAATTCAGTTCGCGTAACGCTCATCATGATCAGAAGCGTAATGCATCATCACCTTTAAAAACTAATTCTTTTAATCTTAAAAATGTTTGAGAAAATACTTATGTTAATCCTAGCAATCTTCTTACTTTTCCTCTTCTTCAAAATGCTTTCTTGGATAATCAGAGTAGTTATCTTTCTTTTCATAGTTTTCCTAATCCTAAAATTTTTAGGGATTGTGTAGAACCATATATAAATGTTGAGGTCGTAGTGCGCTGAAATATGATGACGGAGGTTTCGTCTGAAAAATATGAAACATATAAAAGGACTTTACAATTGATACGTACCTATTTTAGAAAAAGAAGCTACGGTTATTATTTTATCAACGACTATGTACTAAAAGTACTGCCTCATGAAGCGGTTTTTTATTATAAAAAGGAACCTTATGTTGTAGTACAGGTATCAAAAATAGAAGAAATACTTGAAACAGATCCTATAATTATTAGAGCTCATAGTGTAGAAAAAGGTTTGCTTTTCTTAGCAAAAGTTTTAAGATTATATATGAATTCTTTAAGAGAAGAATAAATTTCTTTCTTTTTAACTTCTTTAGCATATTCCATTAGATTTTCTATTCTTTCTATCTCTTTTTTGATCTCTATAGGTCTTATTCTATGTAATCCCAACCATTTAAATTGTTCTTTTGATACATCTTCAAGATACTTCTCTTTCTTATGATAATCTTTCTCTAAGGCTTTATCTAACAATTCAAATCCTTCCGGTTCGAATAACATTAAATTTTCGTATCCTAAAGCCCATAATACTGTTGAAGCTCTTGGACAAGGAATACAAGAAGCCCTAGTATTTATATAATAGATTTTGGACAAAGCATCATTTTGTAAAGCAAATAAAAATACTTCTGGATCTGTTAAAAATTGTATAGGATTATGTTCTGTATCCTTTAATTTTTCATACCTTTGTGGGCTTTCATAAATCCTTTCTCCAGTAACTAAATTCTTTCTAGGTATTCTGTTTTCTTTCATAAACTTTCTAATAGCCTTCATTTTCAAAGATCTCAGAGGACACTTTACATAAGGAGGTCCTTTTTGCAAAACATCTTTTACAGTTTCTTTTGGAACTTCTATTATTTTTGCATCAAATTTTTCATAAATATCCCTTGTAAAGAAATATAATAATTCTGCTAAATATGGAATATGGGAATAAACCGGAATGTATTTTAATCCTAATTTTTCCAATGTTAAAGCTAGAACTACAGAATCTTTTCCTCCTGTAAATCCTAAAACTAATAACTTTCTTTTCCATTTTTCTCTAAATTTATTTACAAAATCTTTGTTTTTCTCTAAATATTCATCCAAGTCTTTATATCTTATCCTAAAGGTTTCTAGAGCAAAATCCCAATTAACTTTATATCCAACTTTTTCCATATGTTTATAATCAACTTTATAGAACCTTAAGTCAGTTCCGATAAAATAAGCATATTTTTTGCCATTTTTATAAATAATAAGAAAATGCTGTTTGGTAAAGTAAAAAATCATTCGTATTCTTTTGATATTCTTGATTCCGTAGCACCTAACTCTCCAATATACTTTCCTCCTTTTCTTTTATAATCTAATTCACACGGTTCTTCTAATTCAAAAAATTGTAATTGCGCAATTCTCATTTCAGGATATAACTTGATGGGAACTTTATTTACATTTACTATTTCTAAAGTAAGATGTCCTTCATATCCAGGATCTATCCAGCCAGCGGAAGTATGAATTATCAAACCCAATCTTGCAAAAGAAGATCTTCCTTGAATTTGGGCAGCTATAAAATTAGGGAGCTTTATATATTCATATACAGATGCTAAAACAAATTCTCCAGGATGTATTATAAAAGGTTTGTTCTTATCTTTTAATATAACTACAGTTGAATAAGTATATTCCTCTATTATTTCATCTTCTTTTTCAATAACATGTATTAAATTTTCTTTATACTCTTTTGGATCTAGAGCCTCCACATTTCTATTTTTAAAAATTCTAAATCTATATCCTAATCTTACATCCAATGAAGCAGGACCAACCAATTTTTCATCAAAAGGCTCAACAACTATTATTTTCTTTTTTACATATTCCTTTATTTTCTTATCATTCAACAACCCGACCATGTTAAATTCAAAAGCTTTAAATTTTAAAATATAAAATGCGAGTTACTCTTATTAATTATTTTAAAGATGCGGAAAGATTAACAGCAATAACGGCGAAATCTACGCAAAGCTTATATACACCTACAGATCTTTTTGATATCCTTTCTGAGGAAGAGGTAAAAGAATTAGAAGAAGAAATGTTAAAATATGCAGTAGAGCATAAGCTCTCTTCAGTTTTAGATTTTCCTTATTATATTGTTGAAATTAAAGACGTTTCTAGAAGTTTTACGCATCAATGGGTTAGACATAGGTTAGCAGCTCATATGCAGCAGAGCTTAAGATACGTTAAAGTATTAGACGATAAAGCAATTGAAATTGAGAAATATGGTAAAGATATCTTAGTTAGTTTCCCTCCTTGGTTTGTAATTCCTCCAAGCGTTTTAATGTCAAAACCAGAAGCTATTGTTAAATTCGTTAAATCAATGTATATTTCAGGTAAAACATACGTAGAACTCTTAAAAGAAGAAATAAAAGAAGAGAGATTTAAGAAGTGGTTTTTGGTAAGGAATAAAGATTATATCCCAAAAGAAGATGCAAGATTTGTTTTACCAATAGGTACAAAAACATTTATTTCATCTGCAATGGATGCTGAAGAATTATTACACATTATAAAGGTTAGAACATGCATGGATGCTCAATGGGAAATCAGAACAGCAGCTTGGACATTAGCTTTATTAGCTTACATTATTCATCCAAGGATTTTCTATAGATTTGGCCCATGGTGTATTCAAGAAAGATGTAGGGGTTTCTTTATTTATAGAGATAAAAACTGTGCCAAAAACATATATAACTTGAAAGAAGAGTTAAAGGAAGCTGGTGATTTATTGAGAAAAGAATTTGAAAATGAAAGAGAAGGAGAAATAAATACTAAATATGGAAAAATAAAATACTATGTTGAAAAATTTAAAGAAAAATATTTCGTCATAGATTTAACCGAAATATTTGGCTATATACCTCCTGAAGAAAAGAGAATAAAGGTAATAGAACTATTAGAAAAAGAAGGATTGAAACTTGATGAAAGGTTATTAGAGTTTAAGGTTATTGGAAGAATAAGATATATATAATTTTTCTTATTAACCCTTTGAGCCCGCTGGACTCCCCGTTAAGGGGAGGAGGGCATCATGATGATCTCTAAAGATCGTATCCTGCAGAAGATAAAAGAAGTAAAATCTAAAGCTAAGAAACGAAGATTCGTGCAAACATGGGACTTAATCGTAAATCTAAAGAACTGGGATCTAAAGAAGCCTGAAAATAGGATACTAGAATATGTTGAGTTACCTCACGGAAGGGGAAAGAAAGTTCCAGTAGCAGCAATAGTAGGACCTGAATTAGAGAAAGATGCAAAAGAGATATTTGACCTAGTTATAACAAAAGATCAATTACCGGAATTAGGTGCAAATAAAAGACAAGCTAAGAAAATAGCCAGAAGGTATGAATTCTTTGTTGCTCAAGCAGATCTAATGCCTTTAGTAGGTAGATATCTTGGTAAATATTTAGGTCCTAGAGATAAAATGCCAAATCCAAAAGCAGGTATGATATTCCCACCTAAAGTTACTAGAAAAGATTTAGAAAATCTTTACAACAAATTACAAAAAACTGTTAGAGTATCCGTAAAGAAGCATGTTACTTTTGGAGTACCGGTGGGTTCAGAAAATATGGAAGATGAGTTAGTAGCAGAAAATATCGAGTATTTTATAAATTGGTTATTGAACCGATTACCAATGGGAAAGCAGAATATAGACAGTATATATTTAAAGCTTACAATGTCTCCTGCTGTTAGGTTAATATAAAATGGTCGCCCCCTGGAAAATCCAAGAAGTTGAAGAAATAAAGAAACTATTAGAGGAGTACCCAGTGATAGGTATAGCGGACGCTATGGATTTACCTACAGCGCAGTTCCAAAGAATAAGGAAGGTACTTAAACAACATGGTGTTATAATAAGAGTTGTAAAGAAAACTTTATTGAAGAGAGCTCTAGATCAAGTAAAAGATAAAAAACCAGGATTAGAGAAGATAGAGGAATATATTAAGAAAGGAACAAGAATTACTCCTGCATTAGTATTAGCTAAAGACATTAATGCTTTTAAGTTGTTTAAATTAATTGAAGAAAATAAATCTCCAGCTCCCGCAAAACCCGGTGCAATAGCTCCAAGAGATATAGTAATTCCAGCAGGCCCAACACCTTTTACACCCGGTCCGATGATAGGATTCTTATCAAGAATGGGATTAAAGGTAAAAGTAGAAGGCGGAAGGATAGTGATACAAGAGGATAAAGTAATAGTCAGAGCTGGAGAAGTTATAAAACCAGAAGTTGCAGATCTATTGAATAAACTAGGTATAGAACCTTTAGAAGTTAAATTAAAAGTTTTAGGAATTTGGGAGAAGGGAATATTCTATCCAGCAGATGTTTTAGCAATAGATGAAAAAGAATATAGAGAAAATATTATTAAAGCATTTAGAACTGCTGTTGAACTAGGTATAAGAATAGGATTCCCCGCAAAGGACGTATTGCCAGTAGCTATACAAAGAGCATTCAGAATTGCTTTAGAATTATCTGCAATAGCCGGAATACCTTCAAGATCAAACATAGAGTACTTAATAAAGAAGGCACAGTCCATTGCTTTAGCATTAGCATCTAGGTTACCAGAAGACCTCAGACCTGAGGAAGCAAAAGTAGTTACAGAAGCTCCAAAGGAAACAAAAGAAGAGGAGAAACCTAAGGAAGAAGAAAAGAAGGAGGAAAAAGCTGAAGAAGAAGCATTGGGTGGATTAGCAGCGTTGTTTGGTACCTAATGGTAACTTTTTTAAATATTTTTAAATAACCATAGGACAATGGGTATGGAGTACATCTATGCTGCTTTGTTATTGCATGAAGCTGGAAAAGAGATAAATGCAGAGAATATAAAGAAGGTTTTGGAAGCAGCTGGTGTAGAAGTTAATGAAGCAATGGTAAACGCTTTAGTTACAGCTTTAGAAGGAATAAATATTGAAGAAGTTAAGAAAGAAGCTTTAACAGCACCTGTAGCAGCAGCTCCTGCTCAAGCTCCTGCTGAACAAAAGAAAGAGGAAAAGAAGGAGGAAGAAGAGAAGAAGAAAGCTGAAGAAGAAGAGAAGAAGCAAGAAGAGGCATTATCTGGTTTGGCATCTCTATTCGGTCTTTAAATTTAATTTTTAATGGTTAGCTTAAGACAATTAAAACAGGAAATACAGGAATTACGTAGAAAACTTTTAGAAATAGATAAATTAAAAGAGGAAGCTTTTCAAAGAAAGGAATTACTTAAACAAGAATTACAGAAGAAAAGAGAAGAATTAAAACAATTAAAAGAGGAGAGAAGAAAAATAAAAGAGGAAATAGATCAATTGATGAATCAAAAAAATGAATTAAAAGAGAAGATACAAAAGTTAAAAGAAGAGTTAAGGGAATTGAACAGAAGAAAAAGAGAAATTATTAGGAAAAAGAAGTTACCGGCTGACCCTGAAAAGTTAAAAAGAGAATTGGAGATGCTAGAATATATATTAGAAACAGAAGTATTATCTTATAATCAGGAAAGAAAAATATGGTCAAGAATTAAACAACTAAGAAGAATTTTGGCTTCAATGGAAGAAGTTAATGTTATTTTAGAGGAAATAGAGAAGAAAAGATTAGAATTGGAGGCTTATAGATCCAAATTAAATATGATAAGAGAAAAACTAAAAGAATTGTTGGCAAAGAAGAAGGAATTAAGACAAAAAATTGAAACATTAATTAATGAAATAATTAAATTAAAGGAAGAAAGAAAGCAAGCTATTGAAGAATTTAGAAAATACAAAGAAGAGTTTAATAAGTTAAATGAAGAGTTGGCAAAGAAGTTAGAAGAATATGCAAGAGTACTAAGAGAAAGAGAAGAGAGATTGGCAAGACAGCTATTACAGGAAGATATAGAGGAAATAATGAAAAGATATCAGGAAATACAAAACAAATTGCTATCCGGACAAAAGATTACTACAGAGGAATTATTGATATTACAAAAATATGAAATATTGAAAGCTCATGGATTGATTAAATGA
>CAZNIQ010000015.1:0-7149 GCA_964573185.1 Candidatus Woesearchaeota archaeon
AACCCTTTCTACATACCATTCCCTTTTAACCTTAACTAACTTAACAGAATTTAATTTCTTTAGATACTTTAATATTTGGTTATGCGAAATGTAATCATATCCTTTTTCCAACAACTTCCTTTTTAATTCCTTTAATGATATTCTATCTTTTACAATCTCTAAAACTACATTTTCAGGTATGTTGAGCATAAGATATCGTTAAGGAAAAGCTTTTTCAGTCCATCGAGGGTTCATCATTTTCAGTCCCGTGGAGAATCATCATTTTTATAAAAGAAGCATCAGAAGAAATTAAATGTTCTATGTGACAACACCAATCTATTACCCCAATGACAAACCACATATAGGTTCTTTATTTACTACTGTTCTTGCAGATTTTCTTAAAAGAACTGCAGAGATTTTTGGAGATGAAACTTTTCTTTTAACAGGATTAGATGAGCATGGATATAAATTATATAAAACTGCAAGGGAGAATGGAAAAGAACCCTTGGAATTCTTGGATGAAATGCAGAAATACTTTAGAGAAGCTTGGGAAAAATATTGGATAGCTTATAACAGGTTTATTCGTACTACTGATAAAGATCATGAGGAAGTAGTAAAATATGTAATGGAAAGACTTTATGAAAAGGGCTATATTTATCAGGGAAAATATGAGGGTTATTATTGTTATAGATGTGAAGCATTTTATCCTACTTCCCGATTAATATATAAAGATGGAAAGTATTATTGT
Source organism: Candidatus Woesearchaeota archaeon (assembly GCA_964573185.1). GTDB lineage: Archaea > Nanobdellota > Nanobdellia > Nanobdellales > CAZNIQ01 > CAZNIQ01. The sequence continues at coordinate 728 of CAZNIQ010000015.1, forward strand.
CCAGTTCACTTAAAAGAAGTCGAATGGATGTCTGAAGATACTTATTATTTAAAATTAACTGAATTTAAGGATTGGATAAAGAATTTAATTGAAAATAAAGATTTTATAATTCCAAGAGGATATAAAAACGAAGTTTTAGGGTATATAAATGAGTTAGAGGATTTATCTATTGCAAGACCAAAAGAAAGAGTTCCATGGGGAATAGAATTACCTTTTGACAAAAATTATACTGTTTATGTCTGGATAGACGCATTGCTAAACTATTTATCCGGAATAGGTTATCCTAATGAAATTTACAAAAAGTATTGGCCAGCTGTACACGTCATAGGTAAGGATATATTAAAATTCCACGCCGTCATTTGGCCTATAGTTCTAAAGATGATTGATGTTGAGCCACCGAAGAAAATACTTGTCCATGGCTTCTGGACAGTTAAAGGATTAAAGATGTCTAAGAGCTTAAAAAACGTAATTTACGTTGAGGAAATATATGATAAAGTTATACCTGTAAGATACTTCTTATTAAGAAATGCTGCTATAGAAAAAGACTCCGATTTCTCTTGGGAAGAAGTTTATGCTTTCTATAATAACGAGCTTGCAGATATAATTGGAAATGCTTTTAAGAGAGTAACATCTTTAGGATTAAAAATAAATAATGGAATTATAAGAGGATTAATTGATCCTGAAGTTTTAGATGAATTGAACAAGTATATAAAAGAAGGAAAATCTTTGTTTGAAGATTTCAAAGTTCCACAATATGTTATAGGAGTTGTAAAGGTATTTAAGTTCCTAAATGAATATTTCCAAGAGAAAGAACCATGGAAAACAAAAGATGAAAAAGTACTTTATAATTCATTATTTATAGCTAAAATAGGATTAACATTATTATATCCCATCTTACCAGAAGTCTCTAAGAAAGCTTTAGATGTAATAGGAATTAAGTTGAAACCATTAGAACAGCAGTTCTTGCAGGAAACATTTTATATCAAAGAAAGTCCAATATTGTTTCCAAAAATCAAATGAAGTGGACTCTAAAGCTCCTTTTATTAAATATTTTTGTATTTTTTCTTGAAACTTTATTTCCGAATTTAATATATTTCTTAGGATTCGTACCGGCGTTGTTTCCTTATGAACCTTGGAGGATCGTTACTTCACTTTTTGTTCACGCGAACTTCACGCACCTTTTCTACAACATGTTAGCCCTGTTCTTTTTTGGACTACATTTTGAAAGTAAATATGGAAGCAAGAATTTTCTAACAGTTTATTTTCTTTCAGGTATTTTAGGAAATCTTGCTTATTTCATTTTAGATCCTAGCAGTACTATAATTGGAGTTGGAGCTTCCGGAGCAATATATGGTATAATTGGTGCCTTAGCAATCTTAGAACCTTTTACAATTGTTTATATTAATTTAATTCCTGTGCCACTAATTGTTGTAGCGTTCTTTTGGTTATTACTTAACTTCTTAGGAATATTTTATCCATTTTCAAATGTAGGTTATCTAGCACATCTCATAGGTTTAATAGTTGGCTTTATTTACGGTTTATTTTTAAAGAAATTTTCTTAACCATCCTTTAAATTTATCTTCTGTACTCCAATAATCTTTATAATAATTCATTTTATCCAAAATCCAATTTAAAGTCATTATAACTTGAGAAGAAAAATAAGGTATATCTCCTAAAGAAATAAAAGTCGAAAACTCTTTTAACCATCTTTTCTCCTTTTTAGGAATACCTAGAAAGTCTCCAACAACAAAAACCGGATTTTCTATTTTTACATTTTCAATAAATTCTCCTTCTGGATCTAAAACATAAATCTTTCTTCCGTGCTGTTTATATTCTTCTATTACTTCTCTAAAGCTTTTTCTTTCAACAAAAACGCCCGGAAAAGCATATAGAGGCTCCCTCTTTTTGTTAAATTTTTTTAGAGCAGAAGAGAGAAGAGTTGCTATATCTTTTTTTGACCAAGGTGTTTCAGGATTAGATTCTATTTTTATTCTTCTTGGAGGATCAGGAGGACCATTTAAAATTAAATCAAAAACAATATATTTCCTCAGACCATTCGAAATAAAAAAGGCATGAATTATCGAGTGTACTACTATATCTATCCTACCGGAATAATATATATCCTTGAAGTTACCATCTGTTCTTACAGTGTTTGAATAAAAAACGAAAATTCTCATATACCCCAAGTTGGATTGAGTCTTCTCATTATTTTAGCTATTTCTTTTAATACTTCTTTTTCGTCCTCAGTTAATAAATGCTTCAATTCCTTATATTTCTTGAAATGGGCTTCCGGGACATAAGTATATAAAACATCACCCTCATCTATATGTCTTCCAACAATAGGTCCTTGAATAGCAACTGCAACTTTATCTCCTTTCTTAGCTTCTTTCAAAGGCTTTCCTTCTGATTGGATGGATACTACTGTTCCAACTACTGTTCCATCTTCTCTCATAACAGATACTCCTGGTCTTAAAACACCACCTAGAATTTCTACACCAACTATTGCAGGATTAGATCTTCTGAAGATAAAACCATGCAATATTCTAAATTTACATGGAGGCACCAATTCTTCTAATATCTTTCTTCTTTTCAATTCTTCTACTTCTTTTAACCACTTATCAAATTTCTCTAGCAATCTGTAAATAACATTATCCTGTATTATCTTAATATCATATTTCTTTAGTTCTTCTTCTGCAGATTTATCAATACCTACATTAAAAGCTAAAATTACCCCCCATTTTTCATCTTTCTCTTTAGTTGCATAAGCTAACAGAATGTCTTTCTTAGTTACTGGCCCTATATCAGCTTTCCTTATAGGAATCCCTTTATCTTTTAGCAATTTTACTAAAGCTTCCAAAGTACCCAAAGTATCTGCTTTTACAACAATACCTATTTTATCTTCTTCAAATATAAAAGCTTGGATCTCTTTTTCTATCTCTTCCTTTATCTTTTTAATTTCCTTCTCATCCCAAATAGCATATACTGGGGAACCTGCTAAAGCTTCTTCTAAACCGGGTGCTGCGATTCTTATACCAGCTGCAGCAACAACTTCCTCTACCTCCTTGAATTTTGCAGATTTATCTCTTATTTCCTTTAAAGGTAAAGGTTTTAGTAAAGCTCTAATTTTTGTAAATATGACACCTCTTCTACCAGCTAAAGCAATTAAATCTCCTTTTCTTAAAATACCATCATATAGTATTACATCAATTACATGTCCCAATCCCTTTACTTCTTTCTTTTCAAGAACAACCCCCTTTCCCGGACCTGAAACATTTATCTTTAATCTTTTTTCTAGGAACTTTTGTGTAATTCCAGCAACTAATAGTAATAATTCAGGAATTCCTTCTCCTGTTTTTGCGGAAGTAGGAACAACAGCTACTTGCCTTAAAAAATCGCTAACTCTATCAAATCTTTCAGCCTCAAAACCCAGTTCATATAAGGGACCGATAATATTTGAATATAAAAGTTCATCTAATCTCTGTTGAACATCAGGTCTTTGCTTCTTGATTGTTTCTAAAAATGGTTCATTTTCATGCGGAATCCAACCATCAATTCTATCTATTTTGTTTGCAGCAATTAAAAATGGAACTTTAAATTGTTTACAAATCTCTATAGATTCATAAGTTTGTGGCTTAAAACCTTCAAGTATATCTACAACTATAATAGCAAAATCTGCTACAGAACCACCTCTCCTTCTTAGATTAGTAAATGCTTCGTGTCCGGGAGTATCTATAAAAAGTAAACCCGGTATCTTAAATTCAAATTTGAAAACTTTTGTTAAGGGTCCTGCAATTTTTTTAATTACTTCTATTGGGATCTCTGTAGCACCTATATGTTGGGTTATTCCCCCAGCTTCCTTTTGGGCTATAGCTGTTCCACGTATTTTATCTAGAAGGGAAGTGTTATGAACTATAATTCCGTTAGCAATGAAAGTATAAGTTTCTGTTGAAAGATCATATACATATCCTTTGTATGGTATTTTCTCTATTCTTTCAATTTCCACAAAAGCTATTTCTTCAAAGTTTGGAATGTGTATTTTTTCATAAAGTTTTTCTTTCCAAATTCTTAAGAATTCTTTACCAAGTTCTGTAATATTTCCATTTTCGTCTAACAGCCCATCCCTTTGAAATGCTTTTATTAAATTATAATCCTTTACTTTTCCCTCTAGAACTGCTATTTTCTTTTCAATATTCTTAACTCTTAAGTTCTCGACAAATTTTCTCCAAATATATAAAGTAATTTTCTGCTTACTCTCTTCATATTTTTTATAGAAAGGTATTTTTATTTCACTCTTTGTTAAACCAAAAGATAACCTTAAGTACTTAAGATACTGTGGGGAAATAGGAATTATTATATTATCCTTCTTGGCTCGTTTAAGGATTTGCGCAAACGCTTCTTTCTTTGCTATTAAAAGTATATATTTTGAAAGGTTTTCTAAATTCCTTTTGCCGGAAATGATTAACCTAAAGTATTTTTCTTTTTGCTTTACTTTAGAAAACACGCCCAAAACTAATAGGAGGTATTTTAATCCATATATAAAGTCCTTTGAAGCAGAAAGTATTTCTATGCTGCAATTTCTTGTATCTATATAGCCATCTCCATCAATTACACCTCCTATAAAAGCGCCTATAAATTCTTTAGGAGAATGCCACAGAATTTCAGGAATTCTCAAGTTACGTGCCTTTTTCTTTTCAGGATATTCGAATAAATATTTTAATAATTTAATAAAGCTTTGTTTAGCTCCTTTTATTTCAATTAATTGCACAGTTTTACCATTTTTAACCTCAGTGTATAATTCTAATTCTTTTGAAAACTCTTCTACGAATTTCTGAATCCTTTTATTATTATTTGTAATAATATTATGATTCGCTACTCCATCAGCATAAAATAAACCAACTAAGTAAAATAATTTTCTCCAAGTTTCAAAATCTTTAGGAAACTTTATATACCATTTAATATGTCCTGCTCTCTGCTTTCTAGTTGTAAATCCAAAACATTCTATAGAACGCCAAGCATAGTCTATTCCATAATCTTCTATCAGTATTTTTAAGTCCTCCCCTCTAAATCTGTTTATATATGTTTTGTAACTTCTCGGAAGTTTTTCTACAGCATCTTCTGATAAAATAAAAATACTTTCCTCGTTTTCGATAAGTTTATTTAAAACGTATTTTTTGAAATCTTCAAAAGTTTTTTCAATAGGATATTTGATTATTACAGCAATTTTATCATTAATGTCTAAATCTTTAGCGTACTTCCATCCATTGGAAGTTAGTAAAGGATGCTCTGGAGTAACTCTAATAATAGTTCCATCTTTCAATTTTATTTTTATAAGATAACCGCTATGCTCCAACTTTACTTTTTGATAATTCTCCGTTTTCTTTATATTTTCTTTATAAACAAAAATCCTTTCTATAGTATTGTTTTCTACTAATTCTTTTATTTTCTTTGGACCATTCTCTGTAAAAACTAGCTCCTCTGGATGTAAGCACTTCCCATGATCTACATGCCCTAAAACAACGATAATAGGAGATCTAATTTTAGCATTAGAACTCATCTATATACTTCTAATGAAATATTTTTAAATAATTGTGAAAAAGAAGAGATTAATAAATAACCTCCTCCATGTCCCTTCTATATTCATAAATTTCCTCCGGCTTAAACAACAAAGATATTTCTCTTTTTGCAGATTTTTCTGAATCTGAAGCATGAACAACGTTTCTTATAGCCATTTTATTCCAATTAGCATAAGCATAAGACATATGAGCGAAATCTCCTCTTATGGTTCCGGGGGGAGCTTCCAAAGGTTCTGTAGGTCCTACTATTTTTCTTACAACCTTTACAGCATTTACCCCTTCAAGAACAATAGCTACAACTGGACCAGAAGTTATATATTCAATTAACCACTCCCTTACCTTTTTACCGATTTCTATAGCATCCGTAGTTCCAAATTCTTTTAGAGGGTCTAAACCTACTTCTTGATATTTCTGTAACAACGTTGTTCCCACTTTTTCATACCATTTTTCATCGAATTTATAGAACTCTTCTGCTAACTCTCTAGTAAACCAAATCATTTTTAAACCTACGATCTTTAAACCAGCCCTTTCAAATCTTCTGATAATCTCACCGATTAAACCCCTCTTCACAGCGTCTGGCTTTATTAAAACAAGCGTTTTTTGAATTAAAGGATGCTTCATCAAATTTCCTTACAATTATTTTTTATAAATCTTTTATAAAATTCTCATTCCTCCGGTTTTAATAATATGGATTTCAAAAGGGGAAAATTCAAAACTCTCTAAAAGTTTCAACCTTATCCTTACTCTTTCATTAGCATCTTCCGACATATTATTTGAGACTATAGCAACATCTATATCAGATAGCATAGGATGATAATCTTTCGTTAAAACAGATCCAAATAAATAAAT
>CAZNIQ010000015.1:7249-17108 GCA_964573185.1 Candidatus Woesearchaeota archaeon
TATTTTTTAGCAAGCTCAACAGCTTTCAATTTTATTTATAAGTTTTAATAATTCTTCAAATAACTCTAATTTATCTTTATATTTTTATAATCTTCTTAATTCGTGTGTTTTAGAGAAATATCCTATTAAAGCTAAAATATACTTCAGAAGTAATTGGATGGCTTGCTCCAAAAGAACTAAAGCTCAATCATAAAAACCCCTTATTATAAAAAATTTGCTCCTTCAAAAGCTTGGATAGCTCGCTCTTCGAATAACTCTTATTTCTTCCTTCACCTCTTAATACCTCCTTTTACGTAATGTTTAGTCCACTTTAGTTTTCTAGGATCCCTTCCTAGTTCCCAATTTCTTAAACACTTATGAGAACAGAAATATAATACGGTTCCATCGTTTTTTACATACATTATTCCTGTCCCTGGTTCAATTTCTTCTCCACAGAATGAACAAACTAATTTGGTTACCATTTTATCTTACTTTAGCTTCTATTGGCCTAGCTTCTATTTCAGTATCTCTTAACATTACTATATCTCCTACTCTCACCGGTCCCTTTATGTTTCTTCTTAGGATTCTTCCAGCATGTGGCCCTGCTAATACCTTCACTCTTACTTGTGTAGCTTCTCCGGTCATTCCAGTTCTCCCTATGATTTCTATAACCTCTGCAGGATAAGCTGGTGACCATATAACTTTGTTTCCTTGAACAACATTAGATTTTGTTTCTTTCACACCCTTTGCTTCTTGAGTTTTATCAACAGTTTTTTTAGGCATGAGACTTAATAAGAGAATTAACTTTTAAAAATTAGATGTTATGAACGTTAATGCGTGTAAATAAGGAACTACTAATAGAGATCTTAATTATTATTTTGATTGCAATTACAGCTTTCTTCTCAAAGTCTTTGAATCTAAATTCTTTACTACCTTTGGAATTAATAGGTCCAGATCCTTATCTTGCTTTCAGATACTTACAAGAATTAGTAGCCTTTGGAAAAATAACTGTTCCTGATTGTTTAAGATATTACCCTTTATGTGCTGGAATAGATAAGAAGTTTCTAGTTACGGTTTACGTATCGTACTTTATCTACAAATTAACACATCTTTCCTTAGATTTCATTGCCAAAATATTTTCACCCTTGATGTTTGCTATTTCTGCAATAATATTTTACTTTCTCTCTAAAGAAATCTCCAAAGATAGAAACCTTGCTTTATTATCTACTCTTGTTTTTATTTTGATACCTGCAATAACTACTAGAATTAATGCTGGATTGTTTGAAAAAGAGCCGGCAGCTTTGCCATTTATCCTTTTATCATTTTATCTATTGCTAAAAGCTATAAAAGAAACTAATATTAAATTAAAAGCAATTTATTATATTCTTCTAGGAGTTTCCATACTTATACTTCAATTTGCTTGGGGAGGTTGGAGGTTCGTACCGATGGTTATTGGATTGTCCATATTTCTATATTGGTTTATTACAGGAAAATATGATTGGTTTTATGCTTTATCATTTATATGGTTTTTGAATGCATCTAGATTAGGAACTGCTGAAATAATATATACTTTACCATTAGTTTACGCTATTCTTTTATATTTAATTGGAAAATACAAAAAATATTTTGAATTTTTGAAAGTGGACGATAGATTAAAACCAATAATCTTTTTATCCATACCCGCTTTAGTTTTCTTACATTCAAAGATATCTTACGTAGCATCTAATCCTTGGACAGAAAGATTCGCATCTTCGGTTGCAGAGCAACAAATTACAACATTTAGAGATTGGTTACAGACGATAGGATCTTTCGGTTTAAGCTTGTATGCTTTAGGAATGGCTATGTTATTATATACCAAAGCTAAAAGATTTTATGAAAAAATATTAGCATTTATTTTACCATTTACATATGTCTTCGTTACAATTTACTTTCCAGAAGTCTTATTCGGCTGGCTATTCTTTTTCTTAATTGTTTTATACTATCTTCACTTAGCATTTAAAGAAAAAACAGATATTTATGAAATATTCCTATTGGTCCTTTCTGGTTTAGGATTGTCTATCGGAGATTACATAATAAGATTAGTATTCTATACGGGGCTAGCTTTACCTTTAATTCTAATACCACTGCTTAAAGAAATTAGAACAACATTTAATGAAAAAATAGAAAAAATATTAATGATCGTTGGACTTTTTGTTGCAGCAGTTCAACTTTTAATGATAAATAAAACGTTAAAACTCTTCCAACCATTATTACTAATATTCTTATCAATTCCCCTAATTCTTTTCTATTTAAACTATAACAAAAAAGGATTTTCTGTAAAATATTTGCTTGTAATTTTATTAGCTTTTGGATTCCCAAATATTTCTTTAGGCTATCTTTCTTCTTTAATCCAGTCTAAATTTATGAGGGGTGATATTATTTGGCTAGAGGCTGGAAAATGGATTAGAGATAATACAGAGTCTAATGCTGTTTTTGCTTCATGGTGGGATTATGGATATTACATTCAAACTCTAGGAAATAGAACTACTTTTGTAGATCCTGGAAACGCTTATCCATATTGGAATCATTTAGTAGGAAGATATATTTTGTGTGGCAATGAAACAACGGCCTTAGAATTATTATACGTTCATACGGATAACTTTACAAGGCCCTCCTATTTAGTTATAGATCCCACGGACATAGGAAAGTTCTACCAATTCTCCAGATTAGGTTCAGATTCGAAATATGATAAGCATTCTTGGATTTCGCCGGTGCAATTAGCAAACATGCAGAATAATACACTAACTTATGCAACGTCCTTTATGCTTGATCAAGATATCTATAACGTTCCGAGGTGCATTCCAGATTGGGGTATATTACCTGAAATAGAAAGAACTCTTTACGGATTTTATGTAAAGAATTGTGGCTTAATACCAAGAATAGATTTAATTTTGGATAACGGTACAATTAAGGACGGATATGTTTACTTATTATATCAAGATAAAGTGTATAAAATTAAGTTAAAATGTGTTGCAATTGTAAATCCATTAGCAAACGATATTCAAAAAACAATAATTAGCAATAATGGATTCGGATGCTTATATTTAGTACCGAAATGTAATGCAAAGAATTATTTAGATTGGATATCACAAGGATACTTTATATCAAATAAAGCTCTTAACTACCTATGGATAAAATTATATTTCTTTAATGAAGGAGGACACTTCAAGTTGGTACATCAAATTAATCCAATGTGCTGGTATAATGGTTTGCAAACCTTGAAAATATTTAAGGTAATTTATCCAGAAAACTTTACAATAGATCCTTATAAATACTGTTTGTTTTTAGCAAGAAATCTTAAGGAAGTGAATGAATGTGCCAAAAAGTTTAATAAACCTATATTTAGAACATTCTGGGATGTATAAAATACTAGTATCTTTAATACCTCTTCTAATTTCTTTTTTCACAACGTATTATCTAGTTAAAAAATGGATACCCGTTGCAAAAGAGTTTGGCTTAGTGGGAAAAGATATGCATAAATTAGATAAAAGAGAAGTTGCAGAGTCTGGTGGCATTTGGGTAATAATTGGAATTACTTTTGGTTTATTGTTTTACGTTTTTCTAAAGAAATATATCTTAAATACTGAAACGCATTTAGTAGAAATCCTATCTATAATTATTATTGCTTTGTTATCTGGACTGCTTGGTTTTATTGATGATTTGCTCGGTTGGAAAAAAGGATTAAAACCTTGGCAAAAACCTTTATTTACACTACCTATTGCCTTACCTTTAGTTGTTATAAAAGCTGGCTACACAAAAATAACTCTACCATTTATTGGAACAATAGATTTGGGTTTGCTATACCCTTTAGTTTTAGTTCCTGTTGGTATTATGGGTGCTGCAAATGGATTTAATATGATTGCAGGATATAACGGTTTAGAGGCATTGATGGGCATTGTTTTATTCTTCTTCTTATTTCTAAAGTTTTATGAATTAAAATATTACTGGCTTGCATACATCTCTTTAATAATAATTTTTTCTTTATTAGCTTTCTTTTATTTTAATAAATATCCTGCAAAAGTATTCCCAGGCGATTCATTAACCTACTCTATAGGAGCTTTATATGCTTCCTTAGTAATTTTAGGTAATATCGAAAAATACGGTGTTTTACTGTTTTCCTTATATTTCTTAGAGTTGCTCTTATTTATAAGAGGATTGCTAAATGGAGTATACAAAGAAAACTTTGGAAAAGTTCAACCCGACGGTTCTCTTATAGAACCATATGATAAAATTTATTCAGTAACACATTTAGCTATCAGGATATTAAGGAAAATTAAAGGTAAGGTATATGAATGGGAAGTTGTATATTTTATTGTAGGACTACAAATTTTAATAGGGGCTGTGGTTTATTTACTAACGTGATGAGAGGCATGCATGCAGAACTAATGACGAAAAACCCGGGACCTGAGAATATAATATCCTACAGCTAAAGATGTTACCCAAGCAATTATTGTAGCATATACAGCTCCTATTAAACCAATTTTTTGTATTAAAAAATAATCTGCAATAGCATTTACAATTGCCGAAATAAAAATTACTAAAGCAGAATATTCGGGATAACCTTTCATGTTAAAAATCAGAATTGGAAAAGCAAAGGAATTTAAAATTATTAAGAAACTTAAAACTCGAATCAATGGCAAAGCACCTAAATAATCCTTACCATAAATAAATAGAATTATCCATTCTGAAAATAAATTAAAAATAAAAAATATAGGAATAGAAATAAGAATGTTAATTAAAATGAATATAAATAATTTCTTTTTTATATAGCTTATATCCCATTTTGCGAACCTAGGGGCTAATATACCTTGAATACCAGAAAAAAGGAGAACGGTATTTATTAAGGCAAAAGACACTCTATAGTAACTAACACTTTTAGGATCTAATAAAGATGCTATTATTAATGAATCCAACCAATTATACAAGCTTCTTCCAGCTGTTAAAAGATTTACAAAAAACAGATAACGTAAGACTTCTTTTTTATCTATCTTGAAATTTGTTTTTTGAAAAAGAAAGGAGAAGTTCTTCTTTATTAAATATATACTTATTAAAATTAGAAGAAAGTAAGCGATGTTAAATCCCATAATAGATCCAAGAACTCCCAAAAAATATGACAAAGAAATTATAAAAAATACTTTCAATAGTCCCTCTAAGAAAGCAAGATTTCTTCCTAGATCGAACCTCTTAAAAGCTTGGAATACGGATCTTAAGGTAGAATTAAAGATAAATAAGATAGCTAATGTAAATGATAAAAAAATCAATACCGGATATCTCTCTTTTAAGAATATCAATGATAGAGATTTCCAGAGAAAAAAGTAAGATAGTAGAATAATAAAAGAGCTTAAAAATAACAATTTTATGAAAAACTTAAAATAAACCGGTTGTTTATCCTTTTCGACTGAAGCTAAATATCTTACTATTGCAATAGGAACTCCCAAATCTCCTATCGATGCTATTAAAAGTGACAGAGACAACAAAATTGTATACATGCCGTATCCAGAGGGTCCCAAAATTCTTGCTAGAAGAATGGTTAAAATCAAACTAGATAATTTAAAAAGAAAATTTCCTAACTTTTCATTTATAAAATCCCAGAAAATTTTTTTCTTGAGAATATCAGCAATGCCTTGCCTCCTCATTCCTCGGGTAACTCTGACCTTCATCACTTTTAAAGACATTTACAGAAGTTATTTAAAGATGAAGAAAAACTCCGCAACTGAGAATGATGAAAAGAGGGTCGTCAGATTGTTAATCCATCTAAAATCCGGTAAAAAATTTATCGTTAAAACTGGCAAAGATTTCAATACTAATTTTGGTTTAATTAAAAAAGATGATTTAGAAAGGATAAATACTGTAATCAAAAGTCATAAAGGGGAAGAATTTTTTATAACTGAACCCACTTTTGTAGATTTGTTAAAAAAGGTTAAGAGAGGACCGCAGACTACTCATTTCAAAGATATAGGATTTATAATTGCTTTTACCGGTTTATCTTCTGGTTGGAGGGTAGTTGAGTTAGGAACAGGATCTGGAATTTTAACAGCTTATTTAGCAAATATAGTGAAACCAAATGGTCATGTATATTCATATGAAATTAGAAAAGAATTTTATGAAATTGCTAAAAAGAATCTGGAGTTTTTAGGATTAGATAAATACGTTACATTAAAATTAAAGGATTGTAGGGAAGGAATAGATGAAAGAAATGTTGATATAGTTATTTCAGATTTTAGAGATCCTTGGAATGCTTTAGATCATATATATAATGCTTTAAAACCGGGTGGCTTTTATATTGCTTTATTTCCAAATATAACATCAGTTTATGAACTATTAAAACATATAGGAAATTACCCTTTTATTATAGAATTCATAGGGGAAGTATTTTATAGAGAATGGGTTTTTGAGGAACCAGCTCTAAGACCTAAAAATACGGGATTGGTTCACACAGAATTTATTGTTATTTCAAGAAAAATCACAAAATAGTAAAGTTTATTAAGATTATCGTTATCACTATGTTATGACATCCAATGAACCAAAGAATCCCTCCAGGAGGAGATTTTTGAAAGGGTTGTTCTTTGGTGGATTAGCAGCATTAGTATTCCCATATGGTCTTGATTATGGATTTAGGCTAAACGCTCCAAGAGTGTACTTGGATTTGGAAAATTTAAGGATAGAACCCGTTTGGCCGGATATTTATACCGCTTTATATATAAAACTTTGTATAAAAGGAACGGATCATTGTTGGTTATCCCTTGATGGGATTGATACTTCCGTCTGGAAGCCTTATGTAGGCGAAAGAGAATTGGGTGTTATTACAAACGCTATTATAGGAGGTTATATTAAAAATAAAGAACAGTTGGACGACTTGGTAAACAAATTCTATGAAAGAGTAGCAGCATCTTTTGCACGTGCACGCGTTCCTAAATTCTTGGCAGATAATTATATGAATTTCATCAGGAAGTTCACACATGATGGGCATTATATTGATTGGGAAGTTTATGCTGAAGAGCACAAAAAAGCAGAGATTCCTTTAGCGTCCATAGTTCTTGCAAGAGCTTTAGAAATAATACGTAAAGATAAGGCCGAATGGGGAAAATACCATCTACCCTCCCTTTTAGTATTATACTTTCTTGCAAGAGAAGGGAACTTTCCAGCTATAATAAAGGAAGCTATAAAAAATAGGCTTGTAAGACCAGAGTACATAAGTTGGTATATACAAGACTTTCTCTTTGAACGGCTGGTAGGGGTTTCTCCAGAGGAATTAAAAGCAATAATGCTAGGGGAAATCCATAAGGAAAGATTGGAAGATTTTAATTTGAAAAGTAAGAGAAGTAAAGACGTATTTACACTTTACCTCCCGCATCCCTTTACATATTTACACCCTCCTGATAAATACACTACATATATACTGATTAGGGATTTTATCTTTGCATATCTGAAATTAATCATTCACGATTCTATAGGTATTTATCCAGAACCGCTAGATGATGCTTATACATATATAATATTACAGAGGCTTGGCAGAAATGTTGCAAAAGCATTACCACTTTTACATCACGTTCTAAACATGTATGCTAACTCTAGCGAAGTAGGAATCGGAGAATACTATTTAGAATCACATTTACTTACAAGAGTAAACTGGAAGGAAGAAGCAAAACGCATCAAAAACCATCTGTTTTCTGTAATAAACGGAATAGGAATTCCGTCACCTTTTGACATATATAGATACATGTTGTCAAAGAACGAGTATATTCCTTATGCGCAAAATGTTATAAAATTGTCTTTAGCAAGAGGATGGCTAAAAGCAATAGAGGCTACAGAAGAACTATATAAAGAGGAAATTGATAGTTTATCAAGATTTCAAGAAAACAGTTGGAGATTTTATATAACAGAATCTATTAAGTATGGATCATTTAGATTTCCATTTGATTCATTGGAGGAGTTAGAAATAGGATATAAAATAGGTAGTATGAAGGGAGACTTTACAGAATATTTCCATACAATGTATAGGGACTTACCAATAATATTAACATATGCATATGCCATAGCCAAACTAGCTTTAAAGGACCAACCTTAATTTTTGCTAACAAGTTTCTTCCGTCCCTAAATAATATTTTGGCCAAGGTTCTATGTACTTTCTAATTCTTACCCAATCAATGAGTTTGGATTGGTCATTAGTTGTCCATTCAAAGTTTAGTAATAGGTACCCCTGTGCAAACTCTGTATCCGTAATGCAACCAAAAATGTTCAAGGAACCGTCCTCTGTTTGTAAATGGCCGCAGAAGTAATTACCTTTGACAGTAACACTGACTCTAAACCATTTATTATAATAATTATATTTTCCTAATTTTAAAATATAATCCCAACTTCCAGAAGAACATTTTAGTATGCCTGTATCATCAATGCTTCCAGTAGTAGACTCTGCTCTAAACCAGTAACCATTTCCAGTAGTTTCATTCCAATACCAACCAAAAGATAGCAAACTTCTGGTACCAACAGAAATATGCATTGCCCGAGCTTCCAGTATAAATGGAGAATCTGTTTTTAATGTTATATTAGAAGTGTAAAATGCTACCGCACCACTTCCCGAAACACCAGTATATGTTGTATTAACTATTAATAAACTATTTTTTATTTCAATATTATAGTTATTAGCAGGTAGCGAATTTGAAATCCTCCAAGTCGTAAACATTGCGGTAACATCAGGATAATCAAAGTCGTCAAAAAAGTCGAAAACGAGATAGCCATTAGATGTAGAAATGGTATTAGGATTGCAATAATACATGTATATAGTTTCATTTGCCAAATATGGAACCTTTACAAAAATGATGGTATTTGTCGTATTGCAAGTATCTTTTTCTATGTAATAAGGAATCTTCTTTTCAAGCTCTCTATAGTACTCCTTAAAAATCCTCTCCTCTGTTAAAGATGTATTATAAATGCGTAGTTCGTCAATAATACCATTAAAATCGATAATCAAAGTATTAGTATTATGTATAGTTGTTCCAACCGCTTGTGTATAGTTCTTTAATGTATTATTTATATATAATTTAAGATACTGCCCATCATATGTAAGTGCTACAAAATATATGTTATTTAGAGTTAATTTTGTTGATACTTGTTTATAAGAATTTGTTGTATTTACGAACCCATAAATAGTGTTATTAAAAATTAGAATTCCAAAGGAACCAGGCTTTGCAATAATATATTGAGGGGATAGAACTAAGGCTTCTTCTGTTCCTTTTATTACATGTAAATTATAAATTTGCTTATTCATAAGAATCGTTGGCTCCGAATCAACATACTTTCTTATTCTAATCCAATCGAATTCCACATAGCAATCGTCATCCCAATACCAAATACCAATGTAACCTCCATAAGGTGTTACTGTTGTAGAGACCATCCAATTTGGTTCCGATGTACTCTCTTCCCATATCTTTCCGTAAATCTCTCCATTATTCTTAATCAGGACCTTAAATCTTCCCCAAACGTTCTGAGGTAGATTATATTGATAGCAGCTAATGAATGTAGGACTTCCATAGGAAGTATACCTCGCTATACAATATTGGGAATTTGTAGGACTTCCATATCCATGCCATAAAGCATAAGCATTTCCGTTTGTATCACCATAAACAAAAATGCCTAAATCATCATTTGTTGAAGTCCACCTCCCTCTTGCTTCTATAATAACATTGTCAAAAGTTCCTATATTAATTCTTAATGGTTTCACTGCATAGCTACCAGTTGGGTTCGAATATATAACACTATTTGATTCCGTCCATTGCGCGTTGTTTTCAGCAGTCCACCATGAATCTATTACTCCATCATTAAAATCATCATAAAAATCAAA
>CAZNIQ010000016.1:0-16026 GCA_964573185.1 Candidatus Woesearchaeota archaeon
TTTCAATTATTTCAAAGTCTAATTCATCTCCTTTTTTCCATTTTAATATTTTCTCGACTATTTGCTTTGGGAGGTAAACAAAATACGAACCTTTTAACATTTGAAGTTTCATATATGTTAAATCATAGTAAAATTTATAAAATAGCACATATAATATTCCATATGAAAATTAATATGAATAAAAAGGACTTTCTTTACATAGCAGGTTTAATTCAGAGCGATGTAAGTATAAGAGAACACAAAGGGGAAATATATCTGGAAATAAAGAGCTCCAGAATAGATATGCTTAATTTATTCAAAAAAGTTTTGAGAAAATATGTAGATAATTTTTATGAAAAATATTATAAAAAGGGACATCAAGTAAAAATTCCATCTATTAAAATATATGCAAGAATAACAAAAAATAATTTTTATTTCAAAGATTTTCAAAAATTATTAGAAATTAAAAAAGATTATACAAAAATAAAGAATTTTATATCTTCTCAAGAAGATGCCTTATGGTTCTTTTTAGGTTTATTTGATGGAGATGGAAGCTATGAAATAAAGCCAGATCTTTATATAAGAATTAGGATAACGCAAAGAAGAAGAGATTTCTTAGAGTTTGTAAAGGAAATACTATTAAGATTTGGAATAGCATGTAGCGTTTGTAAAGATGGATATAGTAGAGACGGTAAAGAAAAATATGCCATCAATATCCTCACAACAAGTGTTAAAGAAGTATCAGAGTTTATAGCGGATAACTCTAAACATACTGAAAGAAAGGTTAGGGCTCTTATTGGGCTTGAAATAATGAAATTGAAGAAAGTAGATATTAATAAAGCAAGAGAACTAAGAAAGAGATTATATGACTGGATAAAATTTTACAAAGAAAAGATAAGGATATATAGCAAAAAGGGTAGCATAACTTTAAAAGATTTTCTTTAAATGTTATCACTGGTAAGTAACGCCGCCGCCGGGATTCGAACCCGGGTCACGGGCTCGACAGGCCCGCATGCTAGACCGCTACACCACGGCGGCTTGATAAAATAAGATGTACTATAATAACTTTTTAAATTTTAAACCCTTCCATATTCATCTTCTAATCTTACTATATCATTTTCATCCAGCTTTTCTCCAACCCAAACTTCTATAATAACTAAATCTTCTTTGCCATCGTTTATAATTCTATGTTTTACTGTCCTAGGAACTTTGAGAAAAATTCCCGGTTCCAAATCGATTTCAGTATCATCCAATATTGCTTTACCTTTTCCTTTTAAAACTATCCAGTATTCATCTCTATAATTGTGATATTGCAAGCTCGTTTTTCCTCCGGGTTTAATAACCAACTCTTTTATTAGGTAATCTTTACCTTTATATAGAACTTTAAAATGCCCCCAAGGTCTTATTTCCATAGAATTATTTGATGTTTCAAAATTTAAATTAACGTTTCTGATTTATAAACGGAAACCAAATAGTAATCGTATGGAAATAAATATACAGCTAGAAAAATAAAATCAAAACAGATTTATTTTAAAATCAGAGGATAATAAATTAGTTTTAATCCTATTTTCATGGAAGAAACTAAAAATGTGAACATGTTGAAGTATTGATAAGAAAATATTGAAGGAAATTATGTACGTTATAGTTACTAAGAGTTTATGGAATAAAGAAAATAATTTTGAAGGTATTTGATGGGGTTGTGAAAGAAATTTCTAATCAGCGTAGTCTAGCGTCATCATTGTCAGCACCGAAGTTCCTCATCATAAAGTAAGTTTTATAAAGAGGTTTATTAAAAGGTTGTTTACGTGAAGAGCAAAATAGACGCGCTTAAAAAGGGTTTTATTTCCGGTTTAGAGGGCATTATAGCAGAATTAACATCAGATTATAAAACTCTTAGTAAAATAAAAGAAGTAGAGTCAAGGTATGTTGGTTCTCGCTTAGAGAAGTATTATAATTTTGGTGATTTGCTTGGAAACGTCTCCCTTTTAGCATATTTATTAGTAGTTCCGTATCTCACCCTTATAGAGCAGCACTATTCTTTACTAGGAGCTCCATTTTTAATATACCTCGCTTATAGATATATCAAAAACAGGAGATGAAATGCAAATATTGTGGTAGGAGAGCCGTAATCAAAACAATTGAAGGTCCTTTATGTAGAGATCATTTTAAAGAATATTACTTAAGAACCGTAAAGAAAACTATTGAGAAATATAATTTATTTAAGAAAAGTGATAAGATTTTAGTTGCTGTTTCAGGTGGTAAAGATTCTTCAGCATTAGCTTACGCTTTATATGAATTAGGTTACGAGTTTGAAGGACTTTATATTAATTTAGAGATTCCAAATTATTCTGAATACTGTGAAAAGTATGTAAAAGAATTATTTAAGCTCTTAGGTTACAAGCTAAATATAATAAGAGTTTCAGATTATGGAGTAAAAGTTCAAAGAGTTGGACCAAGACCAGTATGTGCAGTATGTGGTATAATCAAAAGATACCTTATGAATAAATTTGCTTATGAAAATGGATTTGATGTTGTTGCTACAGCACATAATCTTACTGATGAAGCCGCTTTTATGTTAAATAATTTATATGGCGGAAAGCTAGACTATTTTTTGAAACAAGGTCCTGTAATTCCAGAGGGCCCTAAATTAGTTAAAAAAGTAAAACCCCTGTATTTTTTAACGGAAAAAGAAAATATGGTTTATGCTTTAATAAATAATTTGCCTGTTTGTCATAGGGAATGTCCAAACGCAAAAGGAAATACTCAAATAAAATGGAAAAGAGCATTGTATTTAATAGATAACGAGGTTCCCTTCTTTTCCTATAAATTTGTTAGATCAATGCTAAATCTCAAAAAATATGTTAAGTATGAAAGAAAAACCAAATGGCAATTCTGTAAGATATGTGGTTATCCTACTGAAGCTAAAGATGGTATATGTGCTTTTTGTAAAATAAGGATGTATTTTCAAAAACAAAATGAATGAAAAATTATTTTTAGATTTCCTTAAGAAATTAAAATTTTATAATGATAAAGAAGACATGTTTATTCCATTAGACTTATTAGCAGAAATTGGCAAACGCTCTTTAAACATTTTTATTGAAAATATGTTAAGTACTTACTATGATAAAGCAGACTTTTCCTTACAATGGTCCCCCTCAGTACAAGATGCTATAAAAATTTTAGCAGAATGTGTAATATCTACATATTATAAAATTGGCAGAAAGCTTAGAAAAAGAAGTAGATCCTAATGCTTTGGGATTTTTTGATGGCGTAAAAATTTATGTATCATACTATCCAGACGTTTTCTTTCATGAATTAGTTCATATGTTTCTAGCTTACAAACCCGAATTATTAGAAGAATTTTATGAAAAGTTAATGACAAACCCTCCGAGGGGTATTAAAAAAGAGGAGATTAAAGAAATAGAAATGAGATTTGCTATGCTGTATGATAAGGAAATTTTAAAAGAAGAGGTTATTGCAGAAGCCCTCTCAAGATATCTAATTAGAAGAACTAAAGAAATTATCTTAAAAGAACTAGCAAATCAGTAAATGGGATTTTCATCATAATCAGAGTTTTCGTCCTTCATCATTAAATTATTTAAAGGGTAGTATTATATAAAAAGTCATGTATGTACCACCATTCTGTAATAGAGATGAAAAAGATGGAAAGCTAATAATAAAAGGTAGTAACTGTCTATATGAGATAAATGAGAAGGTCAAAGAAGTTCAAGTAGAATGTGTATACTGTAATATATCAATTTATAGAAACATTGATAAGTTGATTATAAAAGGAAGTAGGAATAATGTTTGGTTTAGTTTTGGTACAAATACTAATTATTTGGGTTGCTTCGGAGATCAGAATCATATTTATTTAAGATACTTAAAGGTCGTTCTAAAGGAGAAAGGGATATTGAGAAAGAGATATCATCTGGAAGAATTTCATCCTAAAATTGAAATTAACGGAAATGATAACATAATTGTTGTTGAAAGAGCTGATATAGTAGTGAATGGAAAAAAGAAAGTGCTAGAGCATTACACTCTGGATGAAATTCTTGAGCATCTGAAAGAAAGATATAAAATAAGTGTTAAAGTAAGGTAATTTTATGTCTTTATTAGTTGGAATCGTTGGAAAGCCTAATGTTGGAAAATCAACTTTTTTCAAAGCTTTAACTATGATACCTGTTGAAATAGCAAATTATCCTTTTACAACAATAGAACCCAATGAAGGTGTAGCTTATGTTAAAATAGAATGCGTTGAAAAATACTTTAATGTTAAATGCAATCCTAGAACGGGATTTTGCAAAAAAGGATTTAGGTTTGTTCCTGTAAAAATTATGGATGTCGCAGGATTAGTACCAGGGGCGCATGAAGGAAGGGGATTAGGAAATCAATTTTTAGATAACTTAAGACAAGCAGATGTGCTTATTCATGTTATAGATGTTTCGGGATCCACGGATTCTGAAGGAAAGCCTGTAGAACCCGGATCTTATGATCCATCACAAGATATTCTTTGGTTAGAAGATGAAATAGATTATTGGTTTTATAATGTTTTGAAAAAGAACTTGAAGAAAATTGAAAGAAAAATAGAGATAGAAAAAGATAAGGCTATAGATCTCATACATCAAAGTATTTCAGGATTGAAAATAAAGAGAGAACATGTTATTGAAGCATTAAGAAAAGCAAATTTATCGCCAGAAGAATTAATTAAAAATGAGGAGAATTTATTAATGTTTGCTAAAGAGTTAAGGAAAATATCCAAACCAATTATAATTGCTGCAAATAAAATAGATGTTGAAACTTCTGAAAGATTTTTAAAGAAATTGCAAAAAGAATTCCCTGATAGAATTATCGTTCCTACATCCGCTTTTGCAGAAGTAATACTTAAAGAACTGGATAAGCAAGGATACATAGAGTATATTCCTGGAGAAAAAGATTTTGAAATAAAGAAGACGCCTCCTGAGAAATATAGACAAGCCTTAGAATTTATTAAAGAGAGAATATTAGAAAAATACGGAAGTACTGGAGTACAAGAGGCTTTAAACGTTGCTGTATTAAACGTTGCAAATTATATACCAGTTTGGCCTGTGGCAAACGAAAAATTAACTGATAAGGAGGGAAGAATTTTACCAGATGTTTATTTGGTACCAAAAGGAACAAAAGTAATAGAGCTTGCGGGAATGATTCATTCTGATTTAGCTAAAGGATTTATAAAAGCAAAAGAATTAAGAACCGGAAAAATTGTTGGAAAAGATTATGAATTGCAGTTTAATGACGTTATAATGATAATTGCAAAATGAAAGTATAAGGTACTAAAAGAGGTAATATCGGATGCTCCTTCTCTAATTTTTCAAGACTTTTTTCTATTGTGCTTGGATCTTTCTCTAAAACTTCTGACAGTCGTTGTATAATAGCTTTCCACATGGGATGTTCATATTTTCTTTCTATTAATGCTGAAAATGCCTCATCTAAAGAAATATCTTCTTCATACATTTGTTCTAGAATTCTAAAAGATTTCGGATGCTCTCTTGCTAGAGGTGTTATTATTAAAATTCTTTCAGCATTAGTATTCTCTATTAGAGTTTCCAAATCTTTTCTTTTTAGTGAATATAAACCATAAAGCAAAAACGTAAATATAGGAGTCGGCAGAGGCACTTCTTCTCTTCCTTTTAAATATTCTGGTTCGTTAGCTAAGATATAACCAAAATTCCCTACCTTGTGTCTAACTAAAGAATAAAAAGCTACCAATACTGGCTCTAACTTCTTTACATATTTATCCATTATTTTAAATAAATCTTCATATGAGCTCTTTAATAACGAATACCTCATTCTATTAGTGTTTAAAGCTTCAATGTATTGCTTTAGGGTATTGTCAACACGTAACCCAACTTCTCCGTAAATTATACCATTTTCAGTTACAATCCAGATTGGAACGTATTCCTTGCTATTTGGTTTTTCTTTTAATCTTTTTGGTAGAAAGTTATCATCAACAATTACATAAGTATTTCTTTCTCTTGGAAGAACATAATCTTCTGCATATGCAATTTCCTTACCCATAAATAGTAATAGATATAGAAAAGATTTTAAATCTATTTTTGGAAAAATAAATGAAAAAAGAAAGTTTTTAAGTTTTTATTGCTTCTTTTCTAAAACGATTTCAATAGTAGATACCCTTCTTTTCCTTCCTTGTTGATCTGTAAATTCTTCTGAATCTATTTTTACTTCCTTTACGTCTACCTGTCCTACTAAAAATCTCTTTCTCACCATTTCTGCTACATCTACTGCTCTAGAGATATATCTACCTCTTGCCTTTATTACTACTCTTTGTGCTCCTTGTGTTGTAAATTGCATTACTACTGCTGTTACGTAGTTCATGAATGGCTTGTTTCCGACATATACTACTGCCTCGGTCATCATGAGAGGATTATTTTACCTTCTTTTATTTTCCTATAGAGATGGGTTATATACCCAGCAAGGATATTTCTTAATCTTTTCGATCTAATTTCAGCAATTTTTTCCAATATTTTCTTATTCTTTTGAAAATCTTCAGTGAATATAGGTAAGTATTTTTTGAGTATTTCCTTTCCGAGCCTTTTTATCAGCTTTGTCCTTATCCTTCCCATGATTGTGAACTTTAAAGTAAAACATTTAAAAATATTCATATAGAAACCGTTATGATTATCATTGGATTACAGTACTTCCTGGATATGTATAGAGTTTATGGTTTTTCAAAAAGAGTATTCTTGAGAGGAAATATGAGTGGTTTAGTTATACAAAACAACGAACTATCTTTGCAAATAGATTATATTTTATGGCCAAGATCGTTGGAAATAAAAGTTGAAGAGAAATATAGAGCTGCAAGTATCTCTAGTAATTTATATATAATGGTTACTCGTAAAAAGATAAACAAATCTTTTAAAAGGACTTTAGATGACCTTTTCAATGACGACAGAATAGAAGATTATACAAAACAAATCAAAATATCCGAAGACGAATGTGTAAGGATAATACCACAAATTGGGCAAGCATATTATCCTCCCGTTGTCATATGTAAAATATAAAAATATTAAATATAGAAAGGGAGTGTATGAACGTAAAACATAAGAATCCACCAGAAGATATTTTTGTTTTTATAGAAATTCCCAAGGGAAGCAATGTAAAATACGAGTACGACGAGGAAAGCGGATTAATAAAAGTGGATAGGATTTTGTATACGGCTATGTTTTACCCATTTAATTATGGTTTCATCCCCGGAACCTTAGAAGAGGATAGAGATCCCTTGGATTGTTTAGTAATTTCCTATGATACCTTTTTACCCGGGGTACTAGTTAGAGCAAGACCAATAGGAGTTCTAATAACCGAAGATGAGGAAGGTGTTGATAGAAAAATAATTGCTGTTCCGCATGAAAAGATAGATCCGAGATTTAAAAACGTAAGAGATATTGGTGATTTGCCAGAAGCTGTACTAAATCAAATAAAACATTTCTTTGAACATTATAAAGAATTGGAACCTGGAAAATGGGTAAAAGTAAAAGAGTTTAAGGGAAGAGAAGAATCTCTAAAAATAATAAAAGAAGCTTTTGATAGAGCTACCAACAATCCAACCACCTAAACTCAAATGTAAGGCCCTCTTCTACTGCGTTCTCTATTTTTCCTCTATGTTCCCTTAATTTAACAACATTATTTGGTGTTACTCGTAACTCTATATACCCATCCTTAAGTAAGACAACTGCCTCATAGTTGTCCTTATTTTCTTTATAAATTCTTATTTCTGAAATCTGTGAGCGCCTTTCATTTAAAATTCTCTCTAACGTTTCTGCAAGCGTATTATAGACAGATCTATCCACATCTTTATAGCATACTTCATCATTTCCTTGTCTTTTGAAATAATATATATGGCCATCCGCTCCAACCTCTACTGGTGCCCCATACTTGTTTACAATATCTTCAAGGGTTTTATATAAGGGGTTTGCCTCGTTTGCCTCTTTCATATAATTATAATATCATCAAATCTTAAAAATGTTTCTGTAGAAGACTATGTCAAAAACTAATATAAAGTGTAGGAAATTAAAATAAATTATGGATAAGGGGATGCTT
Organism: Candidatus Woesearchaeota archaeon; assembly: GCA_964573185.1. Lineage (GTDB taxonomy): Archaea > Nanobdellota > Nanobdellia > Nanobdellales > CAZNIQ01 > CAZNIQ01. The sequence continues at coordinate 8,074 of CAZNIQ010000016.1, forward strand.
GCTGTTATTGTTGGTACAATATTCTTCTTAAACTATATGATGTCAATGCTTTTCGGAACAGGGTTTGGAATTGTAGTTTATACGCTAAATAAAACAAAATGCATAGAAGCGGGAATAGGGATAGGAATAGCTTTACCTAATGATTTTAAGGGCGTAAAATTAGTAGAAGTGATAAATACATGTAAACCCGGGCCCGCCGGGATTTGAACCCGGGACCTCCGGGTTAGAAGCCCGGCGCTCTATCCAAGCTGAGCTACGGGCCCAATGTTTTAATTTTATATATAACCTTTTTTAATTTTATTTAGATGCACATACTTGCTTTTGGAGATCCAGAAGGCATATTACAAAGGCGAAGAAGAACGGTCCAGAAGATTATTGAAAAATTTTCTCCAGAATATGTTATTTTCTTAGGAGACTATTATTCTTGGAATTTACCATATTATCTAAAATTGAAAAATTACTTAAAATCCGGGGATTTTTATGATTTATTTCCAGAGGCAAAAATAATAAAAGATATAAAAAATAAATTCAATTTTGTTTTTGTTTATGGAAATAAAGATGTTAGACCTGAAGTTCTAAGATTAAGAAGAGAAAAGGAAAGGTTAAAACCTGAAAACTTCTATTTTATTTTAGATAAATATGGAGAAGTAGAAGAATTCTTTGTAATAAATGGATCAGACATTTTACCATTTCCAGAAAAAACCAGTAATCCATTATACAAGCAATTTGAAGAGTTTGATAATGAAATTAAAAAATTGAAAGAAAAGTATAAAGTAAGAAGGCTAAAGAGTATTCCTAAGGAAGAGCTAAAGAAACTAAGAAATAAGTATAAATTACCTTTTTTATTACTAAACTATTCTTATTTTTATAGTTTGCGTTTTGCTTCAAGATTAAGAACTAATAAAGAAATCCTATTAACACATACACCACCTTATCTTAAAGGGGAAGAACTAATAGAGGGAGTTTACCCTGATGAAGCAATATACAAGGTACTTCACAATGGAATAACACCTGCAGATCCACAAGATCCCGAAGCAATCAAAGAAAATGTCGGAAATAAATATATTTCGAGGTTCATTTTAAAGAATAACATCAAATTGGTATTTTGTGGTCACATACATGAAGGATCTGGAATTGCGAGAATTAGAGAAACAAATACTGTAGTAATTAACCCCGGGAGCGTTTCGGCATTTGTTAATAAAGAAAGAATAATTCCCTATGTTTTTGTCAAAATTTATGAAAATAAAATAAAGATATTCCTTAATAGCTTCTATTTAAAAAAAGAAATTTTATTAGATATTTAAATAGTGGTTAAAAATAGTTGCGTATAATTTTTTCTCTTTTTTCTCTCTCTCCTACAATTTTTATATCCTTAATAATTGTCTCTTGTTCGAATAAAACGCTAACTAATTTATCCAGATTGTTCAAATTCTCAATTATATTTAATAGTCCTGTCATAAAAATAATTACTAAAGTAACCTTTAAAAATACTACCTCACTATTTCAGTTATTATTGCTGGACAAACTCTTTTTACACCATTTATTTTTTCTATCTTTTTATGAATTTCTTTTAATTTCTCAGAGTTATTGCAAATTATTTTTACAATAATATCATGATCCCCAGCAGTTAGATAGATTGCTTTTATTTCTTTAATTTTCTTTAGCTCATTAAGAACATCTAACAGTTTCTCTGGTTCAACATCTATTCCTGTTAAAGATACTGAAAATACTTTTGGGTTTACATCAATTGTAAACCTCATTATAACTTTGTTTTCAATCAATCTTCTAATTCTATATCTTATAGAACCTTCAGAGAGATTTAGTTCTTTAGCTAATTCAATATTTTTCATTCTTGAATTGTCCAGCAATTTCTCTAGTAGTATTATATCTTTCTCGTCCACGTTTGCTATTACCGTTGATAATATATTTAAATTTTATTACGAAAATCGTAATGAGCTTTTCGAAAATTTTATAAAGTATAACGAGTAAGGTTAAGCATGATGCCAGCACTAGGAGAAAGATTTCCAGAGGTTGAGGTAAATACAACACATGGAAGAATAAGATTGCCAGACCATTTTAGAGGAAAGTGGTGGGTATTGTTTTCCCATCCAGCAGACTTTACACCAGTATGTACAACAGAGTTTATAGAATTTGCAAAAATGTATCCTAAGTTTAAAGAAATAAATACAGAGTTGATTGGATTATCTATAGACCAGGTATTTTCTCACATAAAGTGGATTGAGTGGATAAAAGAAAAATTTGGAATAGAAATACCATTCCCTATAATTGCGGATGACCAAGGGGAACTAGCTAGAAGATTAGGAATGATTTCTCCTTACAAAGGAACCAATACCGTTAGAGCAGTATTTATAGTCGATCCAGAAGGAAGGATAAGGGCAATATTATATTATCCACAAGAAACTGGAAGAAACATTACAGAAATTTATAGGTTAGTATTAGCTTTACAAACAGCAGATAAATATGGAGTAGCAACACCAGCAAACTGGTATGTTGATAGATTAGAATGGAAATCTTCTTCAGTAGTAGGAGATAATGTAATAATACCACCAGCAAGCAATCTAGAAGAAAAGAAAGACAGAGAAGAAAAAGCAAAGAAGGGAGAGATCAAATGCTTCGATTGGTGGTTCTGCTACAAGGAGCTTTAACTCCTTAATTTTTTAAATATAACATAGTTATACTTTGAATGTCCACTAAATGCAGGATAAGGAATTTTCAGCCGGGATTCTTTGCTATACCCGTTGGATTAGCAGGATTAGCAATCGCATATGAGAAATTAGCTTCAATTTTAAACAATAATACTTTATGTTTAATTGGAAAATATTTAGGAATTGGTGCAATAGCAGTTTGGTTCATTATAGCTCTTTTATATATATTAAAGTTTGTCTTAAATAAAGAAGGAGTTATAAAAGATTTTCAACATCCAATAAAATCAACCATACTTTCTTTAGCACCTATAGGCTTATTAGTTTCGTCTATAGCTCTATCAAAATTCTTTCCACAATTTGCCTTCACATTATCCATTGCGGGAGCAATTGTTCAAATATTGTTTACCTTTTACATATTTAGGTTTTGGTTAAATAAAGATATTCATTTAGATCATATAACTCCTACTTGGTACATTCCAGTAGTTGGAAACATCTTAGTTCCTATAACTCCCTTAAACAAAATCTTAGGTATATTTAACTATTTCTTTTTATCCTTTGGTCTAATCTTTTGGATAATCTTAACTACAATAATCTATTATAGAAAGTTCTTCCACAGCCCTATAAGTGACGAACTTTTGCCCTCTCTGTTTATAATGCTAGCACCACCTTCAATAGGGTTTATAAGCTACTATAACGTTACGCATACATTTGATACTTTTGCACATATTTTATATTTCATTGCACTCTCGTTCTTCTTTGTTTTACTAACGATCTTTGACAAATTCTTTAAAATAGAGTTCAGAATTACATGGTGGGCTTATATATTTCCTATAGATGCGTTAACAATAGCAACTTTTCTCTATTATCATTTAGACAAAAATGTCTTGTTCTTAAAACTTGGAGAAGCTTTCTTGGCCCTAGCAACGATTTTATTAGTAATTGTTACATATAAAACCCTAAAAGCAATAAAGAAAGGGGAGATATGCTTAAGAGCAGAGCAATAAGCCTTATAAATAGCAATCTCAAATAAAAAATATGATTAAAGAAGAACATAATCCAAAACACACTCCTGTAATTGAAATAGAAAAAGAAGGGGAATTATATAAAATAACCGTTGAAGTTGGGAAAGAAGTTAAACATCCAAATGAACCTTCGCACAACATACAATGGATTGACATTTATTTTCAGCCAGAAGGAAAGGAAATAGTTCATATAGCAAGAATAGAGTTCAAAGCTCATGGAGAATATAATAATTACACAGAACCGAAGGCAACTGTTTATGCCAAGTTAGATGGAAGAGGAAAAATAATTGCTATAGCTTATTGTACCTTACACGGTCTATGGAAAGCTGAAAAAGAAAAAGAATAGACTATTTTGCTAATTCTTCAATAAGCTTTTCATTTTGGGCCAATTTTTCTAATGCTTTTAATGCTTTATCTTTATATTTGGTTAATAATTGAATTGCTAATTGTGCAGCTTTATAATATGCACCAGCTTCCCCTACAATTACAGGTGGTTTGTTTGGTAACACGCTTAATGCGTGATCTGGATGATAAAATGTGGGATACGCTGTTCCTTGAATAAATGGTGCTCCTTCAAATGTCTCAACTCCGTATTGTTTTGCCAATGCTTGCACGACATATGCTATGGATCTTGGTAAATGAAGGGCATCTGTAACACTTGCTGCAAATAGTATATTATCTAAACTTTCTTTTTTCTCTAGAATTTCAGTAGCTTGTGAAATATTTTCGATAGATCTTTTTGCTTCAGTTTCTAATATTGGCTCTACTTTGTTTTTAGTTGCGTTATCAAATATTAAGTTCATAAATCTTCTGTATGCGTCATATAATACCTCTGCCTCTGAAACGTTTCCCAAAACAGGTGTAGTTCCCCTAGCACCAGTAAATATAACATACACTTTTTGTATATGTGGTTGTGAAGCCAATAAATACGTTTGTAGAACTCCTGCTATTGCTCTTTTTATATTCATACCATAAACGTGTTCTGGGTCCTCTTGCCTAGGTCCTCTACCGTATCCATGAATAACAACAAATGCTACCTTTCTATCTAACTTTTTCTCTAATCTTTCACTGTACATATCTAATAGAGTTCTGTATACTACCTTATAAGGGAGGTCCGGTTCTCCTGCCATTTATTCATAATAACCATTTTATTTTTAAAATTTTCTATATTGTTTTTTAAGAAATAAAATAATTATGATCCTTTATGAAAATCTCAATGGATACTCAAAAAGTAGAAGAAGCGATTAAAGAATTTAATAATCTACATAAGGCAGAATGTAAACTTTTGGAGATTAAAGACGACACTATCAAAGTTCTATTTAAAGGACATATTTGCTGGACCTGTGGAACTTATGATTACTTTGAAGATCTTGCAGTGATGATTTCTGAGAAAACAGGAATTAAGCTGGGTGTTGAAAAATACGAACAACAAGAGGATGGTTCATATATAGTTTATTATAAACCAAAGGAAAAAATAAAAGAGGTTAAAAGAGATATACGCGTATTTATATTAGAGTGATGATGGGTTGATGGGTCTGAATATGATGATCCCTGGAGAGGCTGATTAAACTAAGTTTATTATCTTTGGACAATATTTGCACAAAACTTCTGATAAAGACCGCTTTGTTTCATATATTTCTTTTGCAATCTCATCTATTATTCTTATATTCAAAAGTTTTCCTCTTTTGGCTCTTAAATAATTACTAATTTCAGCTTGGGAAACCTCCAATAACTTTGCTATTTCTTTCTGTGATAATCCATAAGAATAAAGTTTTACAGCAAGTGTTGCCCTTATTTTAGGTAGCAATTTCATCATATACTTGCATCTCATTAAAACATGATATGTTAGAAACTTTAAAAACCTATAACAGTGTTATATTTCATGTTTGAATACCTGCCACCCTCGGATATAAAAATATGGTATGAAAACTGGAAAAAGTATGTACAAATTCTTAGAAAATTGGATATTTATATATATGATATTAAGGAACTTCCAAGGGAATTCCAAAAAATACTTAAAGATCTAAATATTAGAATCCCAGAAAATATAGATGGAGGAGTTTTTGCCTATGTTCCTGAAGGTATAAAATTAAATATACCTATAGAAATAGCTTATTATGTATCAAATTATGATCAAAAAATATTCAATGTTTTAATTCTTGAAAAGAATGTAGAAATAACTACATATATAGGATGCGTCGCTCTTGATACAGGAAAGCATAAATCTATTACTTACGAGTATCTTAATAAACATTCCAAATTAACCACTGTAAAATTACATTTTTGGAAAGGAAATTCAGTATTAAAAGCCAAAACCTTTGTGTATTTAGATTATTCTGAGATAAAATCATATTATTTGGATTTGTATTCTCAAGGCAAAATTAATTTCTATACAAAGTATATGGGAACAGGTATCGTTGATGAGAAAGCGATAATTATTGCAAAGGGTAATATAAATTATTATTCTTATGCAGAATTAAAGGAAGGGGAAGCAAATATGATTTCGAAAATAGTTACATATAGAGATGCTAAAGTAAAGAATGTTTTAAAATTAAAGGCTATAGGAAGCGTTAAAGGTTATGTAAAATGTGATGGCTTAATGCTAGAAGATTCCTATCAGGAAACTATTCCGATTCTGGGTAGTAAATGCAAAAAAGCAGAATTACATCACGAGGCAAAGATAGGAAGAGTTTCACAAGAGGTGCTTGAGTATTTAGAGTCCAAGGGATTGACTGAAGAAGAGGCTATAAGTTTGTATGTAAGAGGCTTTGTAACATCAATACTACCAGAATTAGACGAAAGATTAAAGTTGCAAATTTTAGGTATTCTTTCAAAAGCGCAAGGATTATGAAATTAAAAATAACAGATCTAAATGTATGGATAGACGATAAACACATTTTGAAAAATATTAATATAGAATTTAAAAAAGGAATTTATGTTATAAAAGGTCCAAATGGCTCTGGAAAATCGACCCTTTTGAAAACCATAGCAGGATATCCTTTTAAAGTGAAAGGTAAAATATACTACAACGAAAAAGACATTACTAACCTTCCATTGTTCGAAAGAGTTAAAATGGGAATTGTATTATCCCATCAAATTCCACCAAGAGATATAGAAATAAAAGTGAAAGATCTTATATGGTTCCTAGAGAAAAAGGGTCTGCTTAAAAGAAAAATTGATATGAAAAGATATTTAGATAGAATAATGTATATAGAATTCTCTGGGGGAGAAGCAAAGTTAGTGGATTTCTTGATTTCTTATTCTCTAGATCCAAAAGTATTTTTAATAGACGAAATCGATTCTGGCTTAGATGAAAGAAATATAGAGTTCGTAGGTAATTTGTTAAGAGAAATGAACGATAGAATAATCATACTTACTACACATACTGGCAAGATCTTAGAATATTTAAAGCCAAAAGCAATAGTTTATATTGAAAATGGAGAAATCAAAAATATTAGAGAAACTTAAGGAAGTAATTGATCCTGAGATAGGATACGACATAGTTGCTTTGGGAGAGATAGATGATATTACCATAAATGGCAAAAAAGTTATTGTAAAATTGTTACCAACCACACCGCTATGTCCTTATTTACCAGTTCTAATTGAACAAATAGAGGAGAAAATAAAGGAACTGGGTTATGAACCAGAGGTAGAAGTTGTTTTAGATAAGCAATGGACTCCTGATAGAATAGATCCTAAAATTAGAAAAGAGTTAGGATTAGAATAAATGTTTATCCTTACGAAGCACGCTAAAGAAAAAATTAAGAAAAGATTGATTAAAAAGAAAAATGTAGATCTTTATGATATATGGAAGTCCGCTTTAGAATTTGCTAAGAAGGCTGTAAGGCTTGAAGATGAAAAATTCATTTATTTTACTAATGGAAAATATACATTAATTGTTGTTAAAAGATATCCGAGGATTTTAAACAAAGAAGAAGCTATAAAGTTTTTGCATGGAATTCAAAGAGAAAGTTTTGTTGTATATAAAAATGGGAATCTATATAGATTATCCAAACAAGAGTTACTCAAAATTTTAGAGGATAATATTGTCATTTCAGAGTACGGAGATGTTTATTTTGGAAAACCTTATATTGCTATTACTTTAAGGCCTGCTAAAAATAGAGAAAGAGCAGTTTACTACCACAACAACCAAAAATAAAAGATTTCAAAAATAAGCTTTAATGTGTAGCATAAAATCTTGAGATTGAAAATCAAAGAAAAGTTAGAAATGCTTACATCTTATATTATGTCTTTGTTAAACAATA
>CAZNIQ010000017.1:0-14533 GCA_964573185.1 Candidatus Woesearchaeota archaeon
TTCAAAGAACTTAACATATTCCTTAATAATGAATACTAATAATCTCTCTTCAGAGGGACTTAAAATAAGAGGAATCAAGATGTTTCTATGATGGACGGCTAATGTCATTTAAATTATATGTTTTTTGGAATTTAAATCAGTAATCCGCCGTTTTCCACATCTTTTTTGTACCCCCGCTCCAGGAACGGGTATCATTTTTCAACCCGTCGGCGGAGCGGGGTTCAGGAAGCCGTCCTGCTCATCATTTACATATCTCTTCTATTTTTTCTTTAGATTTATAAAATAAAGAAGGTTTCTCCAAAACTAAAGCACCACATTTTTTAATTATATATTTTATTACTTCTTCACTTCTTGAAAGAATCCTTGGATTTCCATAAACAAATTCTACAGCTTTTATGTAAGGTAAACTCAGTTCTCTTGCTAAAATTTCTATTTTTCTTTTAATAGTATAAGGATTGTATGTTAATATTTTTGGAAATTCTAGGATTAAGTTTTTTATCTCGTCTCTACTTTTATTAAAAATACTTTTCAACTCCTTTATTTTATTCTCTGTAGTAGAGGGATCATACGTTAACAAACTGGGAGCGGTAGCAACCGCTTTTCTGCCAAACATATCAATTAAATATTCAATTCTGTGTTCTAATGTTGTCTGATCTAAAGTGAAAACTTCTGGATGTCTTAATAATTTAGGCAAATCTGAAGGTAATATGTAATGGGCCAATAATTCTAATTTTTTACGTATATTTTCCTCTGTATAAGAATTTTTACTTTTCTTTTTCCTTAACTTTTGTATTATAATTTTTATTAAATCTTCATACATCTGGTTCAACAGATTTTATTATAGGATCTATTGGATTTTTAATATTTCTTAAAACTACAACCCTAGAAGGTTCATGCTCATCCATGTATTCAAATCCATCAAGATATTCCAAGAGTTTTAAGGCAAATTCTTTAACATCCTTATGTTCGGGTTGGTTTTCAGGTTTTAGTCTATACCTTGAATATCCTAAATACATATAAGCTTTAACCTCTACAAAATGCGGATTCATCCTTTCAATTATTTCAGCCCATTCATCTAAGTTCTTGTCATTTATTCCTTTAATTAATGTTATTCTTGCAACTCTTCTAGTTTTAGCTTTAGATAATAACCTTAGTGTTTTATTAAATCTTTCCCAAGCCTTAGGTATTACCGGTCTTGAAACATACTCAAATATTTCTTGATTTGATCCTGTAAATGAAATATAGAATTGTGTTGGTAAAGCATTCTCTTCTATCAACCTTTCAACCATTTCAGGTACGGTACCATTTGAAACTATGAATATTGATTTAACCTGTTTCCAATTTTCTTTGATATACTTGATAGCTTCTGGCATCTTAGGATATAATAAAGGCTCTCCCATTAAAGAGAAGGTTACATGAGACGGTTCTAAAGCTTCTTCAAGCATTTTCTTATCTACATTCGGATTTCCTTTAAAACCAATTAATAACTGCTTTCTCAATTCTTTTAGTTTTTCTAACAATTCTCCGGGATCAGGGAACCATTCGGGGTGTTCTAATAATTCTAAAGTTTCTTTTTGAAACTCATGATTAGGTCTCCAACAATAAATACATCTGTGGGTACACCAGAATAAAGCTAAAGAGATTTGCATACATCTATGAGTATCAATTCCGTAAAACTTATGTTTATAACAGAATCTTTTATGTCTTAAGGCTTCTTTCGTCCAATGACATATCGCGACTCCAGCAGTCTTGTAAATACGATAACCAGCTTTCTCCATAGCTTCCTTAATTTTAGGATCTATCTGAATCACGTTAAATTTTAGACTTTAATTATTATAAGGCTTTCATGTTTCGTTACGTATTTTTTACAAAAGGTATAGGTATACATGAGGATCCTTTAGTTTCTTTTGAGCTAGCTTTAAGAGACGCTGGTATAGAATTTCTAAATTTAGTACCAGTTTCCTCTATTTTGCCACCCAATGTAAAGATAATTCCTAAAGAAGAGGGAATAAAACTTTTGAAACCAGGTCAAGTGGCTTATGTTGTTCTAGCTAAATATACTTCTAGTGAAGAGGGAAAAGAAATTTTTGCATCTATTGGTTATGCTATTCCAGAAGAGGAACATTATGGTTATTTCACAGAATATTATGGATATTGGGAAGAAAAACATAAAACGTATGCAGGTGAAATAGCAAAATATCTTTTGGAATCTAAAGGAATTAAAGTAAAAGAATATGGAACTATATATGTAAAAGCAAAAGTAAGGAAATATACAACTGTTATTGCAGCTGCAGTGTTAATCTAATCAGCACTTCGTTGTATCTTCATTTTTCTGCTCACGGGCTTCATCATAAAGATAGAATTAGATTTATGATAACTAATAATAAAACTATCGTTGAAAGTATCTTATAGAGTCTTTTATTAACTAAAGTACTTAAGACAATACCACCATCTAAAATAAATATCGGTAATAGATTTGCGATCCCTATACCTAAGGATATCACAAAAATCATTCTTAAAATTCTATAAAGATAATATAAAAAGTAATTTGTAATTTCATATTTCTGTTCGAGTAGGACGCCTAACCAAGGTTTTCCAGATTTATTTCCTAAAATTACTGTAAAATTTCCTTTATCTGTAATAATAGTTATCTTTTCACCGGGTTTAAACCTATAGAAAATTTCCTTAAAATCCTGAATAGTTTTTATAGTATAATTATTTATTCCGATGATTGTTGCATTTATAGGTAATATTTCAGCTGGAGAACCTTTTGTAACATTTATTATCTTTAAACCTTCAAATTTGATAAAATTAACAGGTAAAAAGAATAAGGGAAAAATTAATAGAGAAAGAAGAATGTTTCCAAAGGGACCCGCAAAAGCAATAGTTCTTATAATCTTTTTATCAGAGTTTTTAAGCTGATTCTCATCTGGTTCGGTATAAGCTGCAAGAAAAGGGCCTATCAGAGCTATCCCTAATCCTTTCAGCCTTATATTGTAATACCTTATGAAGATTGCGTGAAAGATCTCGTGAACAAAGGCTGCAATAAATATAGCAACAACTGTTTCGATAAAGGGAAAATAATAACCTCCTATTCTAATACCGGGTATAACTGGTAAAATTTTGAAAACAGTGTTTTTGTAAAAAATATAATCAACTATTCCTTTAATTACGTAAAAAACCGAGAAAAGCATACCTAAGAAACCAATAATATTAACTGCATAAGATAAATATTTTAGGAACTTTTTATGATTTTGAACAAATTTGTCTATAAACTCCCCTTTAGACAACTCTAAAAGAAAAATAAAGCCATATCTTTTTACTTTATGTTTATATTTGTAAAAAACTAGAAATATCAATAAATAGAATATTAGAGGAAGAAAAAATTCCATTTATTTCTTCATGCCAGTTCCGATTTTCTTTGGTCTTAAATCTTTTGAACCACATTTTCTACACTTAACTTTTCCTGCTCTTACTTTTTCGGGATCTGCTCTTATCTTTGATTTACATTTATAGCATACAAATACTCTTTTAAATAGTCTAGCCTGAACTTCAGGGGGTATCCAAGTAGCTCCCATTTTTTATACTCTCCCGTTACTTTAAAGAATATTTCTCAAGATCTTTATATAACGGGCCTTGTGGTCTTAGAATGCTTTGCTTTAATTTAAACTCTTTTACTTCAAAATATCCAAAATCTATGTTCTTTAATTCATCAATAATTTCCAAGAATTTCTCTTTGTTAAGTACTTGCTTTATTCTTGCGATCGTGATATGTGGTACATATTCTTTTTCCAAGGGAAATCCAAATTTTTTACATATAATATCCACCTTCCTTTGCAATTCTAACAACTTTTCTTTTCCTTCAGCAATGCCTAACCATAAAACTCTTATCCTATTAAAATCTGGAAATGCCCCTAAACCTTTGACCCTTATTTTAAATTTCTCAAATTCGATAGATTTTAGAGCTTCCTGTATTTCCTTTACTTTTGGTGGCTGGAGTTCTCCTAAAAATTTTAATGTTATATGTAAATTTTCTTTTTCAACAAACTTCGCTCTAATAAATTTTATTTTATTATATATTTTAAATATTTCTTCTTTTAATTCATCAGGCAAATCTATTGCTATGAATACTCTCATTTTCCTTTCTTAAGAATTTTTCTTAAAAACTCTACGAACCATAATAGCGCTTTGTTCCTACCCTCTGCTTTCTTTAAAAGTTCTTTAATACTTTCTAACTCATTTTTAATTATATAAATGTTATTTTTGCTCTGATTTATAGATCGAATCATTTCTTGATAAACTCTAAAATCAATAGTTGTATGTGTAGCAAGATATTTTACTAAAGCTTCTACATCGTTTACGAATTTTAATAATCTGTCATACCTATGTATTTCATTCTCTATTTCTTTTATTATCTTCTTTTCAAAGGAATCTATAAAATGTATTTCCTTTTCAATGTCTTCCAAATCAACGATAAGCCTTCTTAAAACTTCCCTAATATCCATAAAATGGAATGGTTTAAGGATTATATAAATGCTGTTTACCCTGTTACGAAAGGAAAATATAGAATTCCTTTAAGCATTACAGAATTCCCTATAGAGAAAGAAAAATTTGAGGAAATAAAAGAAAAATTATCAATAATTTTTGAAAAGATAAAGGAAATAGTTTTCTATTTTTTAGATAAGAATCTAAAAGGATATTTAATAGATGATTTTAGAAAAGAATTATACCTAAGAATTTATGAAAATTATAATTTTAAATTTAAAGGTGTTGTAAGATTTGATTTAATTAACTTTAAGTTAATAGAAATAAATGCAGATGCAGTTGAAGGTGTTATACAATTAGATATAACTGCTGGGTGGTTTACTAAGAATTTGGATTTTAAGGGAAAACCGCAGTACAATACACCTTTATTTAAAGAATTATTTGATGGAAAAGCAATTATAATTTATCCGGAAGGCTATAAATTTGTTGATGAATATTATTTAGAGGCTAAAGAATTGAATACAGAATATATTTCTGAAAAGGAGTTTTATAGTAAATTTGAAGAAATAAAAAGTAATTATGGTATCTTTAGAAGAGCAATTGATATTGATAAAGTTAAAAACATAGAACCATGGTTAGAAAAGCAAAATGTAAATGATATTTTATTTACAATAATTGGAAATAAAGCTAATCTAGCTTATTTATACGATTTCATGGATGACGAATTAAAGTATGCTATTGATATTGTTGCGAAAACGTCTTTAAAACCAGAATTTAAAAGGTACGTTTCAAAACCTCCGTTTGGAACTTGGGGAAATGTAAAGTTTAACGAAAAAGTTGAAGGATGGGTTTATCAAGAATATATTGAAGTACCTCAAGCAAAAATAAAATATATTGATATAGACGATAAAATTAAAGAAGATGTTTTCTATTACGATTTTGATCCATATGCGTTTTATGATAATAAATTGAAGTTTGGTAATATATTGTTAAGGTTTTCAAAAAGTAAAATATTAAATGTGGCAAAAGGAGGTGGTGTAGGTTTTTGGACTATCTCTTAAGTTCATATGTTTGTAATAGCAGAAGATAGCTCATATTAAATAAAGGTAAAATAGTTATAATCATTAATTTTAAGATCGGGAAAAGTTGAACATTTATTAACATTGCGAAGAGGGTTATCAAAGTTATTAAAAATAAGGGAAAGACTATAAAAACACCAGTATAAATTGTTAGAAGAGTCGTAAGCTTATCTGTAAATTCTTTCATCTTTAATTTGAATTCAAATAATGCGTTTTTCGCTTCCTGTTCTAAAAAGAATTTTAAATCTCCTCCAGATCTTATAGTTGATACAAAGGAATATAAAAATTCTGCAAATTTCCTTGAAGGTGTTGTATTTGCAGCTTTAATTAAAGCAGTGATCAGGTCCAAACCCATTACTTTTGTTAAGTAAGTAATATAATTGGCTTCTTCCTTAATTCCAGGAAATTCTTTTCTTTTTGCTAGTATTTCAAATATCTTCTGGGGAGGTAAACCTGATTTTGCTAGAGCGGACATATATAATAAAGCGAAAGGTAAGTTATTCTCTATTGAAACTCTTAAATCTCCTGCTTTTAGAGAGGGATAGATTCTGAAATAGAGATATACTGATAATGAGAAAACACTTGCTACTATAACAGCTACTAACCACTCTACCCAATGCCAAAAACCAATAGAAATTCTCATATAGATTAAAACAACTAAAAATGAAATTATAAAAACTAAGAAAGTCGTTAAGTACATCATTGAAACGTAACTTTCAAATAAAACCGGTATTCTGGCCTTTACATATTCTCTATAAAAATCTTTGTATTTTTCTCTATTTTTAAGTATGTAATCTAGGAAAAGTCTATTTGCAAGTAATTTGTACTTCTCAAGAAGATTCATATATTTTTTCTAAGACCTTCTCTTTATCTACATAAAATTCATTTACTATTCTTGTAAACTCTCTATAATCTCTTATCTTATTTCTTACCATCCATTGTAACACTTCCTTTCTTTCTTTTATATCTTCTCTCACATCTCTTAATACAAACCCTCTTTTCCTTGCCAACTTCTTAAACAATTCTTTTATCTCCGATTCTACAAAGGTATCGTTTTCAGGATCCCAAACAAAAGCTTTGTTCGTTTCAACAGTGCTATATTTATAATTTACTTTTGTAACTTCTGTAACTTCCTTAATTCTTCTAGCTGAAGGAGAAATTTCTTTAGCATGGACTATAAAAATAAAGAGATCTAGATGTTCTATTAGTTCTATAGGTAAGTTTATTGGAGGTGTAGTTAATCTCCTAACAACGGATGTCACGGAATCTGCGTGAATAGTTCCCATGCAAGCATGTCCAGAAGCCATTCCTTGAAATAAAACGTAAGCTTCTTTTCCTCTCACTTCTCCAACTATAACGTAGTCTGGCCTTTGTCTAAAGGATTCCTTTAATAAATCGAACATCGTAACCTCACCATACCTTTTACCAGTTTCATCTGGGGGCCCAAAACCTTCCCTAGTTACTGTAGGTATCCAATTCTCATGATATAATTGAATTTCTCTTGTATCTTCAATGGAAATTACCTTTGCTTCCTTTGGAATAAACATAGCAATAGCATTTAATAATGTAGTCTTTCCAGCACCGGTCTCACCTCCTATTAAGATATTAGCTTTATGTTCTACCGCCCACCAGAGGTAAGCAGCAATGTCTACATTCATAGTACCATTTAGTATTAAGTCAACTGGTGTCCAGGGTTCCTTCCTAAACTTTCTTATAGTAAATGTCGGACCCCTTGTTGTGATATCAGAAGTATAAGTTGCGTTAACTCTTGAACCGTCAGGTAGAATACCATCCAAGTAGGGTTCTGCATAAGATATATATCTTCCAGCTTTTTGCGCAAGTTTTATTACGAATTTTTCTAATTCCTCATTTGAATTAAAAATAATATTAGTCTTTAGGGATCCGTATTTTGAATGATAAACGAATATCGGAATTCCAACACCATCACAAGAGATATCTTCAATAAAAGGATCATGCATTAAGGGTTCTATTTTACCTAAACCTATAGTATCTCTTATAATGTAATAGACGAGCTTTAGATATTCCGATTTCTTAGGATGGTAATTTAATTCTTTCAAAATTTGATTAATCTTTTCTACAATGTATTTTTCAGCATCTTTTCTATCTAAGTTTACAACTTCAATATCTACTAGGTCGTATAATCTATCTTTTACTATTTCTAAGATCTCTTTTTCTTTCTCATTTAGCGGGGGCTCTATTACGTAATATCTTAGTTCTTCAGAATGGGGGTCCCAAAAGATATAAGCATACGCAAAACCGTGAATTAGAGGATATATTACTTTCAGCTTAAAAAGATCTTCTTTTTTCTTAATTGTAGGTAAATTTGGAATTTTCGGTATAGATTCAAATAGTCTGAATATATCCATTATATATTTTTAGGAATGATAGTATAAAAAGTTCCATTTACTACTTCAAAGGAAATACTTCTAAAATTATAACTAAAGATAATAGTTTTTGCTAGAAAAATAAAAGAAATTATCAAAGTGAAATAAATTATATAGGTAAGGATAGTCTCAATAGTTACTCTCATCTAATTTCTATTCCATTTATTGTTTTTACAAACAGCAACCTGCATCTTTTACAATCTATATTGCAACTTCTGCTTACATTTGTTTTATAAATAAAAGCAATTCTTCCTACACAGCCATAATACAAATTAGGATAAACTTCTGTAAAAGTATTGTTACTAAAATAAGCTATTTTCCCATTGTATATTACTGTTTTATTGTTTAAATCTAATTTTCCTTCACAATTTTTGCTTAGAATAAATAGAATTCCGTTATTTAAGCATATTATCTGTACATCTGATAATTCATAATAAATTGAAGAATTGTAATAGAGATGAGAAAGGAAATTTAAAGTATTTGCCAAATCATAGATATCGTTCATCCTTTCCTTTAAAAGAAATTCCGCTCTTATCTTTGGGGAGAGATAATAGAAGAAAGTGAAGGAAGAAAAAACTATTGTTAAAATTATTAATGTTGTTATTACAAGATCTATAAACTGTTCCACAAATTAAAAAAGAAAAATTATTTGAGGTGTTCTAAGGCGTTTACCAAAGCGGCAACTAATCCCAAGATCGCTGCTAACAAATATCCTAATGCTACAAGATATTGGGCATATACTTCAGATATTCCTGCTACTTTGAATGGTGTTACTAACAATGTTGAAGCTGCAGCAAATACTGCAAACAAAGCTGCTGCTTGTAACCACCTTTTAGCTTTTTCGGATAAACCTAATCTCTCTGCTAAGGGAACTAGTGCTGAAAATCCAAATGCTACAGTTAATCCCAACAGAAATGGTCCTAATACTGGTAGTGAATACAACCCTAAAGCGTTTGCTACACCTGCTGCAACTAACAAAGCTATCAAATCCAAGTTCTCTCTCCAGGCCATTAAATTATAGTTTACAATTTTGTTATTAACAATTTATAACTACTGATTTATAATATAGTTTAAAAAGGAGGTTTTAATAGTTCCTTTAATTTAGTTGGAAGTTCCTTAATATCTATCCTTATCTGTTCCATAGTATCTCTAAATCTTATAGTTACTGTATTGTCTTCTAAAGTCTGATAATCTATTGTAATACAATATGGAGTTCCTATTTCATCCTGTCTCCTATATCTTTTACCAATTGATCCTGAATCATCATAATAAACTCTAAAGCCTTTTTTTCTCAATAATTCATATGCTTCTTTCGCCTTTTCAACCAACTCCTTTTTGTTTGAAAGTAATGGAAACACAGCAACTTCTATAGGAGCCAAATATTCTGGTAACTTTAATACTATTCTTATCTCGTTGTTTACTTTTTCTTCTGTATAAGCTAGATATAGTAAAGCAAAGATATTTCTGTCCACACCAAAGGAAAGCTCTAATTCGACTGGTAATATTCTTCTTCCATCTGGTTTGGTTATTATAAATCCTAAATCTTCTGAAAGAATTAAATGATTGTATAAATCGTAACCAACAAGTACTTTTTCCTTATTCTCTAATACTTTTTCCAAAGCTTTCCTAACTTTTTTACTTTTTATTTTATCCAAATCTTCTTTCTTCAATTCTATAGCTCTAAAATGTATGCCTCCAACTTCTACCCATCCTAGTTCATCTAAATATACTTCTACATCAAAGTGGTATTTATTGTAAAAGGATCTTTCTTCTTCAGAAAGCTCAAAGAATCTGAATCTTTCTTTTGGTATTTTTAATACATTTAAATAAAATTCTTGAACCTTATATAAGAAGTATAAATAGAATTTCGGATAACCTCTTCTTTCTAATTCTTCTAAGGATTTTTCAAAGAAATCTTTTCCCTTTTCCCTGTCTTCAACCAAAAGAACATTTATTTTTTTGTCTTTAACTTTTTCAAATTCTTTATCAAAGGGATTGTCCTCTAAATCGAAGAAGATCTGTAGTTCTGCTTGAGTAAATTCTCTTAATCTTAATAAAGCTTGTCTTGGAGAGATCTCATTCCTAAAAGCTTTTCCAATAACGAATAGACCTAAAGGTAATCTAGCTCTTTGAAAGTTTATTTCTTTTGGAAAATTAACATAGGGTCCTTGTGCAGTTTCTGGTCTTAAGAACATTCTGTTCTCCAACACATCTTTATAAGATTTGTAGATATTATAAGCCAGCTCTTCAAAATCTATATTAGTGTTAATTTCCTTACATTTATCTAATATTTTTTCAAATTCTTTATCCAAATCTACGTTTTCATACTTGTCAATATTTTTTTCAACAATTTCTTTTGGATCCCTATCCTTTATATAAAAATAAGCTTTTCTTCCCAGAACATCATATTTTAATACTTTTGTAAAATCTTCATTGAAAATATAAACAATAAAATCTTTTTCTAATAAATATAATTCTTCTTTTTCAAATACTTCTTTTAACAAAGTAATAAATTCTAATCCGTCTTCTGTTTCAAAATTGTATTTTATTTCTTTTAGCTTCTTAAGATATTTTTCTTGAGTTTCAAATATTTTTTTCAGCTCATTTAAATATAGGAAAAGATTTCCAGATTCTACCCCTACAAATATAGGAAACATTAAATTAAATAATTTAACTTTAGATAATTTTGACCCACATTCCGGACAAACAATTTTTCCTTCTTCAAAGATTCTATTCATTTCTTCTATCGTGAGACTCTCAGCCTTAATTCCTAGTTTTTCCTCTATAAGTTTATCAGCTCTAAACCTATGACCGTTGGGACATTCTGTAACAGGATCTACGAATAACTCCAAATGTTTAGAAGCTCTGAATACGTTTTCATGCATAATTTCACAAGGTTCTATTTCCCAAACGTTATCAAATAAGGAATAGAAGAATTTTCTAAATAGATTTTCAAGCTTTCTTTTCAAAGCAGTTCCTAGAGAACCGTAATCATAAAATCCAGCTTTACCGCCATAGATTCCACAAGACTTATAAAAGAAACCCCTCCTTTCTGCAAGATTTACTACTTTCTCAAATTTCATAAGCTTTCAATGTAAGTACTCTTAAAATGTTTATTGTAACGGAAGATGTTAAGGAATATCGTAAAAAAGCTTTAGAGTATGTTACAGAAGAAGATATAGTCTTAGAAGTTGGATGTGCTGATGGCGTTACTTCTTATCTTTTATCTAAAAAAGCCAAAAAAGTGGTAGGGATAGATAAATCTAAAGAGGCTATTGAAAGAGCTTTAAAACGTTGGAAAAAAGAAAATCTAGAATTTTATCTAATGGATGGGTTTGATATTAGAAGAATTTTAAGAAAATTTGGGAAGGTTTTTACAGTAATTTTAATAGATATTTCAGGATCCAGAGATCCTTCAGATGTATTAAGACTAGCAATTTCTTATGAAAAAGCTTTTAATCCAAGATTAATTATCATAAAGAACAGACCTCTTAAAAAATTTGTTGAAAAGGTTATTTATAATGACTTTAAAATAAAAGATATTAATGAATTGATGTATTACTTAAAAAGAGAATGGGAAAAGTTAAATATTGTTTTTAAAGAAGTGAAGCTTGTTAAAGAAGAATATAAAGATTTATGGGAAATGGTCTTATCTTATTACAATGATTTAAAATATTTTTATGAGAAAAGAGATTATGTGAAAGTTTTTGAGTTGGAAAATTATATATGGGGTCTTCTAGATGCTTTAGCAAATTTAAAAGCTTTAGAAATCCCTGAAAAAATTAAAAGATGGTTTAAAATATAGTTCTAATGATGACTTTGCCGCGTCCTGATTATGATGAAACCGATGGGAACTGAATTAAAAACTTTCTATATAATTTTTCTATGGAAATAGAGATCAAAGCTTTAGGAGGGTATGAAGAAGTTGGAAGAAATATGACTGCTCTGAGAATTGATGATGAAGTGATAATTTTAGATATGGGATTGCATGTAGATAGAATAGTTTCATATGGAGAAAGAGATGCCTTGCAAAAATTGCCTTTAGAAAAATTATATGAGATAGAAGCATTACCAGATGATAGATTGATAGAAAATTGGAGGGACAAAGTTAAAGGCATTTTCATTTCTCATGGTCATTTAGATCATGTTGCAGGAGCACCCTTCTTAGCTTCAAAATACAAAGCCCCCATTTATGCTACACCATTTACAATCGAAGTTCTAAAATTTTTAGCAAAAGATAATGGAGTTACTTTACCTAATCCTCTAAAAGCTGTTCCGCCTAATTCAAGAGTTAGAGTTTCTGATAAAATCGAAGTAGAATTTGTGTACGTGACGCATTCTATTCCTCATAGCACAATAATTGTTGTTCATACACCAGAAGGGGCAATTGTATATGCTTGCGATTATAAATGGGATAATCATCCTTTAATAGGTCAAACATCGAATGTAAAAAGGCTCAAAGAAATTGCAAGGGAAGAGGATATTTTAGCTTTAATTGTTGAAAGCACTAGAGTTGATGAAGAATCGAAAACACCATCAGAAATAATTGCAAGATATATGTTAGAAGATGTGTTAAAGTCTTTAGAGGATACAAAAGCTATAATTGTTACAACCTTCTCTTCTCATATCGCAAGATTAAAATCCATATTTGAATTGGCTTGGGAAATAGATAGAATACCTGTTTTTCTTGGTAGGTCTTTAGCAAAGTATATTGGAGTTGCAGAGAAATTAGGTTTTATTAATTTTACAGAAGAGACTGATGTTCTAGGAAATCCAAAAGATATTGCTCAGAAGTTAAAAGAAGTACAATTGCAAAAAGACAAATATCTTTTAGTTGTCACGGGACATCAGGGAGAACCAGGTTCGGTTTTAGATAGAATGTCAAGAGAGCAATTGCCATGGAAATGGGATAAAGAAGATGTTGTTATTTTCTCTTCATTTGTAATTCCATATCCAACTAATATTGCAAACAGGCAAATAATTGAGCAAAGATTAAAACATAAAGGAGTACATATTATAAAAGATGTGCATGTCTCGGGGCACGCTAGAAAAGAGGATCATAGAAGATTGTTAAGAATCTTAAAACCAAAATTAATAATTCCAATGCATGGGGAAATGCATAAAAGAGCAGCGTATGTTGAGTTAGCCATAGAAGAAGGGTATGAATTCGGAAAAGATGTTGTTTTATTACAAAATGGTCAAAGCATTAAAATATGATGAGAGCTTCTACTCCTGACATATGATGAATGGAGGGGTTTCTGAAGAATTAATAGAAAAAATTAAGGAAGAAGTAAGAAAAGTAGTAAAGGAAGAATTAGAAAAATTTGAAAGAAGATTATTAAATGAAATAATTTATATTTTATTTGGAGAAGAGGAAGAAGAATACTATTAATCAGCTGGCTCCGTAATCATCATTTTTCAGTTTTAACGAGGTTCTTCACTATAGCTTTTATCTTTTCATCTTTTACATTCTTTAAAATCCAACTCCAGACGTCCGTTGAAAAATCATAATTCCTTAATGGTAGCAAGTTCTTGAAATAGTAAAAATATTCATCATCTTTTGCTCTGGGACTCTTTCTTTTTAATTTACTCTGTATTTTGTATTCAAAGACATTTTGATCAATCAACCCCAATTTTAAACTTATTAATCCATTTGGAACAAAATAATCTAATAAAGCTTCACAAAACTTTGGCGGTAATTCTATATTGTTTAGCTCAAATAAAATATGCAAAATTTCATGTAAAAATACTGCAATAATCCTCTTTTCTTCTTTTTCATTTAGACCTATAATAATTACAGGATCTCCTTTTATTATTTTTGCCAATCCTAATAATTCTTCATTTAAAAGGGGATATGCTAAAACAACCAATCTTTCTGGAATTTTTTCAATATTAAAAGCCTTCTTAAACAAAGGTAAAGCTCTATTAAAATATTCTTTGAATTTTTCTTCAAATACACTGGCTAATAAAATTAAATCTTCTTCAATATCCAAATTATTCAAATCTAAATTATGTATATTCTTTAATTTCATAGCTAAATCTTTATTTAAAAGATAGATTATATATAATAAGTAAGGATTTTCCTTTGCATAAAAGTTTATATAAAAAAGAAGCGCCTCCTTGCAAGGTATAACTTTAATGTTCATTTTTTAAGAATTCTATTAGCAATCTTACCCCGAATCCCGTACCTCCTTTATTCATCCATTCCCATTCCTTAGGATTTATTGCTGGACCTGCTATATCTATATGAGCCCACGGGATGTTTTCTTTTACAAAATGCCATAAGAAAGCACCACCAACCAAAGGACTTGCTTCTCTGGAAGTAGGTGAGGGCATATTTTTTAGATCCGTGTATTCCCCTTTAACCATTTCTAAATAAATATCTTTATACTCTAATAATGGTAATTCCCACAGATATTCCTTTACTTTCTTACCTATTTCAATCAATTTTTCTATTAAATCTTTATTATTACCCATTACCGCAGCAACTCTATATCCCAAAGCAACTATTTGACCCCCTGTTAAAGTAGCCAAATCTATTATTAATTTTGGATTATAATGTTC
>CAZNIQ010000018.1:0-13953 GCA_964573185.1 Candidatus Woesearchaeota archaeon
TGAATCTCAAATCTCCGCAGTCCGATCTTAATTTCCCTTGTGAAATTAAAGTTTGAGTATCTATAGAAAGATTTAATTGGAAATCTTTTGCAGTAGCGAAAGAGGTAACGTATATCGGGACTCTACAATGCCAATCTGGTAAGAACCATGTACAAGCAGGATATACAGGTGTGAAGTTGTATGTAACATTAGAAACTACAACGGTCTCTCTTAAAACATAATAAGTTCCTTTAAATGTTCCAAATAAAGAATATTTCATTTGATTTTGTTCTATCGGAGCTACAACTTTAATAGTCTCTCCAGGTTTAATTACTTGGGGAGCAATAATAGTTGCCTTCCTATTATTTACATAAAAGAGTAGATCTGATCTATTTACTTTTTCATAGAATTTAACATAAAATATTACATGTGTTCCGTTAGAATAGTAGGAAACTATTTCTGCTTTTATTGGCAAAGATTTTGCTAAAGATTGTAAAGGATATTTTGGCTTTACATTTTGAACAAAGAGAAAAACTAGAGCAGATGAGAGTACGAGAGTGGTAATAAGGATTACATAGGGATATATTTGGTTTTTCACGTTATGTTCACAGCTTTAGAATATTTAACCCCTTCGCACGTAGAGAATGTTACCTTTGCTATTCCATTACTAAGATTCCCATTTATTCGAATTACTAAAATTTCATTCGGATTCCAAATTCCTTTGTCTATCATATCATTCAAAATATACGAAGTATAATTTGTAATTAAGGTTCCATTTATATATAAAGTCGTACAATTGATTAAAAGATTTGTGTAACCTTTGTTTAAAACAAATAATGTAGGATTTGTTGAATTTAAAGTATCATTTAATATTTCTATTACTGTCTTTATTTGCTTATCTATAATTTTATAGTGCAGATCTAAGGCTTCTTGGATTTGGATAGTATTTGAAATAAAAGAGGATAAAGAAAAGAAAAAAGCTAGCAAAATTATAGAAGCCGTTACTATACCTCCTATTAAAACCGAGAACCCCATTTAAGAAGTAAAAATAGTTTCATCAGAAGCACCGTTTGAATATACAACCTTTATCCTATGCACTTCACCAGGAACTAAAGTAACGTTTACAGTTAGTCTTAATACATCACCAGGATCAAAAACTCCATTATTATTTTCATCTCTTTCTAAAACAGCATTTGTAACATTAAATAGAACTCCGTCAATAAAAACATCATAAGAATTAGCATCAGCTTTCATAGATTCGTATCCTATATTCTTTAGATATACCATCAAACCTTGTGGAGTGTTCATAACTTCTTCTATTGAAAACACAGTTCTTATTCTTTCTGCGATTTTTGATTTTTGAATTACAAAAGCGTTTGCTAGGCTTACAACTTGGGGATAAACTGCTGAAAGAATTAAATAAGAAGCAACTGTTACTCCGATAAAAAATATTACATGGGCTATCGGAACTTCCATTACTCTTCTATTTCAATTGCCCCTGTTGGACAGGTTTCTTTAGCTTGTTTTACTTTTTCTAAAAGCTCACCAGTAACTTCTTCAACTTTTACTCTAGATTTCCCATCTTCTCCTAATTCAAAAACTTCCGGAGCAATAATCGTACAAGCAGCACAACCAATACATTTATCTTTATTTACCTTGACTTTAGCCATAGTTCTATTTCTTTTTCTATTCTTTTAAATATTTCCCACCATTTTTCCCTTTCTAACCAAATATAATGTTTAACTAGATGTAGATAGTTCCTATGTATAGTTGCGATGATTGGAATACTTTCATCTTTTAAGATTTTGTTAATAAACTCAGTAAATTTCTTGGAATAAAACTCCATTCTTCCTATTTCATCTATCAACAATATTTTATCTTTCTTATAATTCTTTTCAAGATATTCTATTATTGGATCTAAATTCTCCGGATAAACAAAATACTTTCCAACTCTATAAGGACTCCTTTTTTCAACTGATGCTAGCAATTTTTCTTCTCCCCACGTTGTTTTTATTCTAAATCCTATCCTCTTCCTATCTTTTCTTATTTCCTCTGTCCAAAAACCAATGAATATATTAGGATATTTTTCGTAAATTCTTTTAACCAAAGTTGTTTTTCCTACTCCAGGATTCCCTGAAATAAAAATTCTAACCATAAATATAAAGTTTATTCCATTTTTATGAACTTTACAGTTATTTTTGGGAATTTAAAGAAATCTGTCATCCTTTCAACAGTAAACTTGTCAAAGTTGGTACCATAGAAAATATATAAGAAAGACCTATTAATATCTAGATATCTCCATAGGAGAATTTCATTACAAGAATTTTCACAAATTATACCATTTGCTAAGTATACTCCCCTTTTCCATATGTAAAAACCGTACTCTGTTAAATTATAAGTTTCATCGTTAATAGCACCTAATTGAAATAGGATTGTTTTATTATAAATTATTGTAAAAGTGGAGTTGGGAGGAAGAATTATGAAAATGTTAGAGTAATTTGCGTAGGCAAAAGTATAAGATCTATTGAAAATTAACTTGTTCGAGTTTATATTATTTATGGACCAAAGTTGTACATAATTATTTGTTCTTTCTTTTAGATTATTCCTGCGTTTTTCTATTGTTAACTTATCATTAGTAATATAATTTTTTTCAACAGTTATTCCGGTTATTCCGGAAACTCTTGTAGACTTTTCTCCTAAAATTAAATAGTATTTCTTAAGTATTTTCGGATAAGTTATTTCAACTGTAACATTAGCTTTTCTTCTGATTCTGATTGTATCTATATAAAAAGTTGTTGCAAGATTACCTGTCCAATTTTTTAAATCATAAAATTTGTACCAAGAAAAATATGAAGAAGAAGGGTACTCAAAAGAATCATTTACATAAAAATCATCATCAGCCTGCATATAAAAGTCTGAAACTTTATTTGAAAATAAAGAAGAATTAAAGTAAACTTCCATTCCTGCAATATCGATTTTTTCATTATCATTATCTGACTTCCCAGATATAATACCAAAGTCAGTATACAATATCTTATAGTTTTTATTAACATCCCACACTTCATCATTATTTCTTACCTTAAATTTCGTAAAATAATAATCAAAAATTTCAGAACCGTCTACAGCATATTTATTATCTCCTTTTGAAATTGAAATGTTCAAGATTTTACATTCATTTGCGGACAAGTTTAATTTAATCCATATATGGTAATTCCAATTATTTTCTTCTTCTTTAATCTTATTTTTGCATTCAAGATTTCTATATTCATAGCAAAAAGGTAAAGGCCTTCTTTCTTTTGTATCATTTACTTTTATTTTATCTATACCTTGGTACGCTAAATAATAAATAGGAATTCTTATTTGAACATCCGTAAGGTTTCTATTCTCGTTATTACAAACTTTTACAAGCATATAATTTGTTTTAGGAATAGAATCTGAAATATTAACTATAAAAAAGATCCCGCTAAAGTTTTTAATTCTAAAATATTCTCCAATGGTATTATTAAAAGTTCCGTAGTTTGGTAAAAAGGGAAAGTTAGTTGGTATAAAAATTGGGAAATGCTCGCAGAATTCTTTTAGATTATCTTTATTGCAGAAGAAAACGTAATTCGGATCGAATTCTACATCTATTTCATAAATATATTTAGGATTTCTGACTTCAACTTTTGAAGGTTTATTTTCTTGAAGATATAAATTGATTTTATAACTGAATAAATTAATTACAATGAGTAAAAATGTTAGAAAGAGCCATAATCCTATAACCCAAGATAAAGATGTTCCTTTCATAAGTATTTCCTAATTAGTTCTGGGTCTGCACCGCCATGCCATGTAAATCTTGGTCTTATTTGAACTGGTATTATCCTTTCAGATTTATCATCAAGAATCAATGCGGCTCCTTTTCTTTTTGGCAAATTTTCATTCATATAAACGTAAATATCTTTTGCAACAAAGTTCTGCATTATTATGTTTAAAGCTTGAAGATCCACTTTTGAAGTTAGTCTATGTGAGATCACTATATCAGTTTGTGTCCAAACATCTGTATGCATCTTTCCAGGTTGTTGTGTAGCTAGGACCAAAGTGATTCCAGGCTGTCTACCTTCTCTAATTATTTGTATTAATGGTTCTGTTGCCGGTGTTATAGAATCTTTTGGTAACGCTTCATGAGCTTCATCAATCATTATCCAAACTAAAGGAAAATCTCTAGTTTTTTCTATCCCTATAGCTTGTTCCACTTCTTCTTTTTTTCTATATAATAATCTATCGTAAAAAATTCTTTTTGAAACCAATCCTATAACTAAGTTTTTAACAGACCAACCACCTGTTAAAGCCGTATACATCGAAATATCTAATATATTAACATATCCTGGTTTTACCAAATCCTCTATTTTTGAAGCCTTTTCAGAAAACAATCCCCAGTCTTCTGCGGCATAAAAATAATTTAATGCTAATTCTTTGATTCTAGAGTCTGTTGGAGATTTTTCTATTTTGTCTATAATATCTTGTAAAGAATAACCATTGGAATTTTTCTTCAAATCTCTTATAATTTTTGAAATAAAGGCCGAAACGGGGTGTGTTGGTTTTAAATTAAAAGTTAAAATCCATTCAAAAGGTGATAGATCTGAAGGATTTAATGCAAAAGAATCATCTACAGGAACTCCAAAAGATTCGTATTTTTCTTTTAATTGAAATGGTACTAATACCCTTACGTTTTTTAATTCTTTGGGTTCTAAACCCCACTCTTCAAGTAATTCAGCTTCTTTATAATTCGGAAACTTCATTGTCCAGAAAATACCCATTGTATCAAAGATTAATACAGAAATTTCCTTTCTTAATTTTGGATCTATGGATGCAATTTCTTCTGCAATTACAGCAAGTGTATAGCTCTTTCCACTACCTCTTTTCCCACAAATTAAAAGTAAATGAGGCTTATTGACATCCAAAAAAACCCTATTTGCTAAGGACATTACCTGCTCCATTTTTATATATTCTTTACCAATAAAGATTGTTCCTTGTAATCCCAATTTCTCTAATTCATCTTCAGTACGACCAATTATTATATCCATTATTTAACAATTATATCCCAAGCTTCTAATAGTCTTTTAATCCTCTTTTCAATAGGAGGATGAGTTGAAAATAATTCTGAAACCTCTACAAAATACAAAGGTTCTAAAGCTTCATTATATGGCAAATCCCCAATGTTTATTTGTTTGATTTTTTTGAAAGCATTTATTAATCCCCAAGGAGAACCAACTAATTCTGCTCCAGTTAGGTCTGCTAAATATTCTCTTTGTCTTGAAATCGCTAATTGAATTAAAACAGCTATTAAAGGAATTACAATAGAAATGATTAGAGCCAAAATATAAGCCCAAGCAGGTCTTTCTCTATCAGAAAATATCCATGCAAATTGAAGGAAGTTCGCTATATGAGATATCAAACCAACCATAACTGAAACCAAAGTCATATATAAAGTATCGGCGTTCTTAATATGAGATATTTCATGTGCTAAAACCCCTTCCAATTCTTCTTTATCCAAATACTTTAAAGCTCCTTCTGTTATAGCAATAGCGGGTTTTCTGAAACCTGTAGCAAAAGCATTGATATCATTACCGGGAATTAAATATAGTTCTGGCATAGGAACCCTTGCTTTTCTTGCAAGCTTTTCTACAATCTCTTTAACTTCTTCATATCTTGGGTGTCCTTCCAAAGGCCTAGCTTGAGCAGAAAGTAAAACAATTTTCTTACCGAAGAATAAAGTAAAGAGAACATAAAATATAACAGAAATTAAAGCATAAAGAATTGCTAGATTAGCAGCATATGGGTTTATCAACCAAGTCAAATAGTAAACTAAAACAAAAAGCAAAACTGAAATTAATATTGTCAGTATTATTGATTTTATCCAGTTTTCCAACTTATACAGATTCATTAAAAAAGATTATAGTGTAAGTAATTAAAAGATTAATTAGTACCACTCCCAGCGCTATAGAAACGTAAGCCTTTCTTAAATCTAAGTTTAATAAATAAGAAATTAAAGAAGCAGAGTATGCCCCAGAAAAAGGTAAAGGTACGAAAGTAAATAAAAATAAACCAATATAAGACATCTTTCTTCTTTTAAGTTCTAATTTTACGACAAAATCAAATAAAGATTTATAGATTTTTAACTTATTATAAAGAAGAGGATGTATTTTATTCAAAAAGAACCATACGTAGATAGGAATTAAGAGATTTAGGAAAGTACAGCAAATAAAGCAAAGAAAAGGAGGATGCCTCAAAGAACATAAGATTATCGAATATCTTCCTTCAATCCATGGTATTAATGTTAATAAACATTCTAGCATTAAGGTAAATAGTAAAAAATTAGAATTCTAAAAACAGCAGTTTAATTAAGGGATCAGTAGAAGTGGGCCTTATATATTCGCTCTTCTCTACCTTCTTAAGTACTTGTAAATATTTCGTTGGAAATATCTTGCCTTTTTTATAGTACTCATACCCTCCCCTTAATTTTTCTAAAGTTATTTGATGATGTTCAAAACGAGGAAATAGCTTATGCAAGATGGGATCATCGATTCCTGAAATTTCATCGTAGAATATTGATGCTAAACGATTAAATATACGAGAGTATCGGGATAATACTATATCTTCTACTATTTTTTCTAAAATACTTGGATTATTGATATATGTTGAACATCTTACACGACCCTTCTGTCCTTCCACTCTATATAGAAGAACACGATCCACTATCATTTCCTTGCAATCCTTATTTTTGGGATCATAATCAATTTTTACACGAATGCTAAGTGCAATCTTTTTATCGCCTCTTGCAATAGGAAGTATGTAAGAGGCTCTCTTACAGGAACATTCTCCTTTGCTCTCCTTTGTACATTTAAAGGAACCTATTTCAAAAATATTTTTATCTAAGAGACCTCTACAAAATTTGTCAAGTATAGGTTTTATAAAAGATTCTATGTATTCTTTTTTTAATTCCTGCTTTCTTTTTTCAATTGCTTTAAGGACATTTGAATACGATTTAACTATATTTTCTATCTCTACAGCATCTATTACTCCATCTTTTATAAGGTTTGCTAATATTAGATAAGGATCTAAACGTAGCATCCTTTCTAGGCCTCTTATGCCCAAGTACTGTATAAGTAAGGATATATATCTAGGTACTGTAAAAATGTACAACCAACCAGTATTATATTTTGGAACTAATACGTCTAAGATATGCTTTACAGCTTGCCTATTTGTCCAATATATATGATAAATATCACTTGGTCGTATTTCGTCACCTAGACCATAATATAATATTTTATAGGGTTTATTTAAGTCTTCAAAATCAGTTATTATTATAAGCTTTTCAGCCTGAGTTCTTTCCCACATAGTCCTGATAAAACGCCCGAGATTTCGCATCAACATTATTTGTTTTTGCTGGACTCTACTCAAATTATGCATATTTCTATATAAATAAGAAATTCTTTCTTCTAAAGACATTGTATACAATTTCTTAAAATCAGCATCTTCCCTTACAAGTTTTTTCATTATATTATATAGAGCATAATGTACGTCATCGATTACTAGAACCTTTGGATCCTTTTCTTGATGTTTGATTTCAAAAACATTATCCTTTAAATTATAAGTAATGTAGACAAAGGGGATCTCTCTTGTTAATAAATATAACAGAGTTTGTAGGGTCTTTCCGGAACCCTTCGGTCCGGCAATTGATATTACTCGCCAATGTCTTGAAAATGCTTCTTCAAAGTTCTCTATAAATTCTTTTGATAATAAAGCCTCAAGTTCTGAAACGATTGGATAGTTAAGGATGTATCTCTCTGCTTTAGGCTGTGAAATAACCTGCAGTATTATATTTTTATCTACTATCATGATAAAACAATTGAGATCTATTTTTTTAAATATTACGAAGTATCCAAAAGAACGCGTTCTAAGTGCAACCAAATAATTCTTATTAATTATACGTTTATGCTACCATAAAGGATGAAAAAAATCAAAATAGCGATGGGTGCTGAGGCGGTAATTTACTTAGTTAAGGAAAATAACAAAATTTATGTTCTAAAAGAAAGGATAGAAAAGAAATATAGACATCCTATAATTGATAAAAGATTTAGGAAATATAGAACGAGAAGGGAAACAAAAATTATACAAAAATTAAACGAAATAGGCATCCCTTGTCCAAAGCTATTAGAAGTAAATGAAGATCAGTATTATATAAAGATGGAATATATCAATGGCAGAAAGCTTTCGGAAATTCTTGAAAATTTAGATTATAAAAAAATTTGCAGAGAAATCGGGTATTATGTTGGACTAATGCATAAGAACAATATAATTCATGGGGATCTCACAACTTCAAATATATTATACAAAGATGGTAAAATTTATTTTATTGATTTTGGCTTAAGTTTCTTTTCATCTAGAATAGAAGATAAAGCAGTGGATATTCACTTATTTAAAGAAGCTTTAGAATCCAAGCATTGGAAAATTTGGAAAGAGTGTTTTGAAGAATTCTTGAAAGGATATAAAGAAGCTTATCCGGAAGAGTATGAAAAAATTATTAAAAGATTTGAAGAAGTGGAAAGGAGGGGAAGATATAAAAGTGTTTAAGATTAGATTTTAAAGTGATAGCTCTAGCTGTAGGAGATATACATGCTCCTATATATTTTAATTTCTTTAAAGAGGCATTAGAAGAGATATATGTGGAACCGGAGGTTGTTTTTCTTTTGGGCGATATAATTGATACAGGTAGACATCATTATTTAAAAAAAGTCTATGAAACTATAAAGCAGAAATTTCCTAATGCAAAAATATTCTCCGTTTTTGGTAACAACGAATATTTTGAAATTAGACAATTTCTTAAAAAAGAGTATCATTACTTTAATTGGTTAGACGATGAAGCAGTTGAATTAAATGACTATATAATAATAGGTACAGAAGGAATATTAGATAAGCTAACTCTTTGGCAAAGAAAACATATGCCATTTCTTAAAGACTTATGGAATAAAAGATTAGAAAAATTAAAATCTTTATTTGAAAAATACAAAGATAAAAAAATTATTTTATTAAGTCACTATGCTCCTGTTTGTAAAACCTGTGAAGGCGATCCTGCTCCAAGATATTACTTATGCTCAAAAAGATTTGAAGAGTTAATTAGAAAATACCAACCAGATTACGTATTTCACGCTCACTGTCATATGGCCAAAATTTTGGAAACAACAATCGGAAAAACAAAAGTTTATAACGCTAGCCTATATGCTAGAAACGAGCTACTTGTTCTTGAAATATAATTTTAGATCTTTTTCTATAAATCTCAATTTTGCTCTTAAATATATTTTTCACGTTGTTTATATCATTGATAAAAATTTTTTAAGGAAATTGTCAAGGATATTAAATGGATTTTAGAAAAATAGAAGAAAAATGGCAAAAGATTTGGGAGGAGAAAAAAGTTTTTGAACCCGAAGTAGATGAATCCAAACCAAAGTTCTTCCTAACAGTTCCTTATCCGTATATGTCTGGTTTGCTTCATTTGGGAAATGCTTACACTTTTGCGAGAGGAGAGTTTATTGCAAGATTCAAAAGATTAAAAGGATTTAACGTCCTTTGGCCCCAAGGGTGGCATATTACTGGTGCACCAATTGTCGCAAAGGCTTTAAGATTAAAAGAAGGCGATCCAAAAATAATTAAGGAATTAGAAGATTATGGAATACCAAAAGAAGATTGGGAGAAATTAAAGACACCAGAAGGATGGGCTATGTATTTTATAGAGAAAAATAGAGAAGCTTTCAAAAAATTTGGATTTTCTATTGATTGGAGAAGAGAATTCTATACCTCTTATTTGAACCCATGGTATTCTAAGTTCATCGAATGGCAGTATAGGAAACTGAAGGAAAAAGGATTAATTACTAAAGGAGAGCATCCAGTTGTTTGGGATCCAAAAGTAAATATGGTTATCGGAGATCATGATAGACCTGATGAATACGCAGGTATAGGACCGATAGAGGGATACATAATTAAATTTAAAGGAGAGTATAAAGGTAAAGAAGTTATTTTTCCAGCTTTTACTCTAAGACCTGAAACCATTTATGGCGTTACAAACATTTGGATAAATCCTGAAGCAAAATATATTTTAGCTAAAGTAAATAATGAATATTGGATCTTACCAAAAACTATTGTTATTGAGGAATTAAAGAATCAAGATTTTAATGTTGAAATTTTAGAAGAAATTGATCCAAAAGAATTATTAGGCAAATTTGTTGAGAATCCCGTAACTAAAGAAAAAGTTCCAATTTTACCAGCAAAATTCGTTGACCCTGAGATCGGTACGGGAATTGTAATGTCTGTTCCGGCTCACGCTCCTTATGATTACATTGCTTTGAGAGATATCGTTGAAGGAAAATATTTTCCAGAGTTCAAGGAATTGGCTGAAAAAGCTTTGAAATCTATGAAATCTTTATTCAAAGTAGAAGGATTTTCAGAATATCCCGCAAAAGATATCGTAGAGAAAATGGGAATAAAATCGCAAGAAGAGAAAGAGAAACTAGAAAAAGCTACACAGGAAATATATTCAAAAGAATTCTATCATGGTGTTTTAAAAGAGATTTATGGAAAATATGCTGGCAAGAAAATACATGAAGTAAAAGAGGAATTTGCGAAAGAATTAATTGAAAAAGGAATTGCTATCAAATATTATACTTTACCTATAAGATTTAAATCAAGGTATGGTGGTAAAGTAATTGTAAAGATAGTAAAAGATCAATGGTTCATTAGATATTCAGATCCAGAATGGAAGAAGCTTGCTCCTGAGTGTGTGGACCAGATGAGATTTATTCCTGAAGAAATAAGGAAAATGTTTCATCAAACAATAGATTGGCTAAGGGATTGGGCTTTTACGCACAAAAGAGAGTTAGGAACTCCTTTGCCATGGGATCCCGATTGGACGATAGAATCTTTATCTGACTCAACAATCTACATGGCTTATTATACAATAGCGCACCTAATTAAAAAGATTCCGCCAGAAAAAATTGAAGATGATTTATTTGATTATGTTTTCTTAGGAAAAGGAGATGAGAAAAAGTTAGTAGAAAAATATGGAGAAATAATTAAAGAAATGAGAAAAGAGTTTACCTATTGGTATCCTGTTGATCTAAGAACATCTGGTAAGGATTTAATACAAAATCACCTAACATTCTTTATATTTCACCACGTAGCTATATTTCCAAAAGAATATTGGCCTAGGGCAATAGCAATTAACGGTTGGGTTCTTATGGAAGGAAGAAAAATGTCAAAATCATTGGGTAACGTTATTCCGATGTTAAAAGCGATAGAACAATATCCCGCTGACGTTATAAGATTCTTACTAGCCTATGCTGGAAACTCTGGTTTAGATGATGCCAATATCGAGTGGTCAAAAGCTAAAGAAATAGAAGAAGAGTTAAAAAAGTGGTACGAGTTTGCTGTTGAAAACTACGGAAAGGGAAAAGAAGAAAGAACATTAATAGATGAATGGTTTGAAAACTACTTAAACAAAGTGATAAAAGAAGTTGAAAAGGAATATGAGAATATGAACTTTAGAAATGTTTTAATTAAAGGTTGGTACGAATTGCAAAATGCTTTCAGATGGTATCAAAGATTTGGGGAGTCTAATAAAGACGTCCTAAAAAGATTCATTGAAGTACAAACATTAATACTTTATCCAATCTGCCCACATCTTTGTTCAGAAATCCTCGAAAAGATAAAAAGTTTCGAGTTTGCTTTATATCCGAAATGGCCAGAAGCAAAAGAACATAATGAAGAGATAGCAAAAGTAAAAGATTTCATCGAAAATCTAAGATCCGATATTTTAAGAATAATCCAGATAACTAAAAAACAACCGAAAGAGATTAAAATAATAGTTGCCAAAGAAGAGAAATATAAAATCTTTGATAGAGCTAAAGAATTGTTGAAAGAAGTTAAGCTAAAGGACTTAATGAGAAAGCTTGTTGAAGAGTTTGGAAAAGAGGTAATATCAATAGCTCAAAGAATATTTAAAGATCCAGGATTATTAGAAACTTATCTTTCAAGAGATATGGAATTAAAGATATTAAGAGAAATAAAAGATACTTTGGAGAAAGAATTTAATGCTAAAGTTATAATAGAAAAGGAAGAAGAGTCTAAAGAAGAAAAGGCCAAAGGAGCTTTGCCGGGAAAGCCAGCAATAGTTTTAAAATAGACACCTAAATATATATTTTTTATGAAAATGAGAATACATCTTCTAATTCCTATAATTTTAATTGTTACTTTATTTTTCTCAATTTTTTATTTCAAACCGCAACGAGGAAACTATAATGAATATAGAGAGGTTATAGAGGCATGCGTAAATCTTTGTTTATATGCAAAAAGTCAAGGAGTAAAACTAGAATCACAATGCTTATCAGATCTTTTTCCTCATCTTTGGAAATACAAAGATTGGGTTTGTGATGTTGCACACTGGCCTAGGAAAGAAATAGATAACCTACCGCAAAACCAATGTAAAGATTGGTGGGTAAAAGCTAAGAATTTTGTAGAAGTAGATCCAAACTGTAAACCAATAAGAATATTTGTATATGGAAAGATGAGCCAGCCAATGGTTATTAAAGAATAATGGAGCTTGATATAATAATTATGATAATCCTAGCGATCGCAGGATTAGTAGTAGCAGTTTTCTTGCTTAATGCATTTGTTCTAAAAATACTATGATTGAGAAAATAGTGAAAATAATTTTTATATTGATAATTTTAGTATTGTTGTTAGTATTATTAATGTCGTACTTCAAACCTAACGTAAAAAGTTTAAATGAAACGAAAAACAAAATATTAGAGAAGTGGCATGAAATCTCAACTTAAATTAATAGTTGTTGCAATATCCGGAATTCTTTTTATGGCAGTTTTTCTTGGAATACTAAGTACTATAGCGAAAGCTGGTAGCATGTATATGAGAACACAAGTATGCAAACTAAAAGCAGCGATAGATTATATTACTGATATAAAAACAAGAATTTTGGAAAGAGTCTTACCCTTTGGGATTTTTGTTACATCAACCACTTGTGACATAGATGTTGAAGTTGATAGTTCTTGGGCAGAGTATTATGCTGAAAAAGCAAAAACGAAAGATTATTTAAACGACAAATTTAAGAAGTTTCTAAGTGCCATATACAAAGCCTGTTCTTTAGATTGGGATACTATAAATATTAACAAAAATATCAAAGAAAATATTAAAAGAGAGTGTACCGTTTTGCTAACTTTAACTTCTTTAGCAGATGCTATTAGAGATACATGGATTACTTTTCACGGGGCGGACCAGAATGTAAAGGTTTATAAAATAACTATTCCAAAGGAATTCCCCTATACAGTTATAACCACGTCAGATGTTTATCCTATTATAGCTATTTTTTATTATCAAGATGAACCAAGATATGAGGATAGTGAAGTCAAACCCTACAGAGAAAATAGTCTATTTGTCAATACAGTATGCTCCATATACGGAGTCCTCAAACATATTATTTGCTCCAATGTTAAGAATGGACATGTAGAGAGTGAAAATTTAAAAGAAATCTGCAACAGTTTACCTAATTATAACAATTGTGAAAAGGAAGTAATAAACTCCTTGCAAAGGTTGGATGACTATTTGAAAACTCTAAGTACTTTAGGAAACAGTGATTATGGTTTGTGGAAAGGAGATGGAGGCGACTTTTTAAATAAAATAAAAGAAAAGAACGTAGTGTACATTGCATGGTGTAAAGGACAAGTTGTTTTAGACGAAGATAACTGGCCCTGCTAATGAAGATAATAATAAAAGTTATACTTGCATTAATTATCCTAGTTCTATTAGTGTTATTATTGTACTACGTTACTAAAGGAACGCCAAACTTTTTTGAACAAATATTTATTAAATTATCATGAGAGGGTTGCTTTCAAAGATAATATGGATTATCATTGCTTTACTAATAGCTGT
>CAZNIQ010000019.1:0-5786 GCA_964573185.1 Candidatus Woesearchaeota archaeon
TGGATTGATTAAATGAATGTAAAAGAAATTTTACTTAAAAAAGCTCAGGAAAATCTTGAGAGGTTTTTTCCTGTAAAAACTCTTCAAGAGCTGGGCTTTGTTAGGAAGAAATGTAAAATATGCGGTAGGTATTTTTGGACATTAGATGAGAAAAGAGAAATTTGTGATGATCATAAGCCTTATGGTTTTATTAAAAATCCTGTCGGTAAAAAATTATCTTATATAGAAGTTTGGAAAGATTTCTCTAAATTTTTAGAAAAAAGAGGTTATGTTCCTATAAAAAGATATCCTGTTGTTGCCAGATGGAGGGATGATTTAGATTTTGTAATAGCATCTATCGTAGATTTTCAACCATATGTTGTTAAAGGAGAAGTAGAACCACCTGCTAAGAAATTAACAGTTCCACAATTTTGTTTAAGATTCACAGATATTCAAAATGTTGGATATACTGGAAGACATTATACTGGTTTTATTATGATAGGACAACACGCTTTTGTAAAACCAGAAGAATATGATATTAATACTTATTTCAAAGATTTGTTAGATTGGTTTTTGCATTTAGATATCCCTTTAGAAGAGTTTACTTTTCATGAGGACGTTTGGGCTGGTGGTGGGAACGCTGGAACTTCTATAGAGTTCTTTGTGAGAGGTTTAGAAGTAGCTAACCAAGTTTATATGCAGTTTGAAACGAATGGCGAAATACGAGAATTAAAGAAAATAAAGGTTTTGGACATGGGAATGGGACAAGAAAGAGTTGCTTGGTTATTAAATGGTACCTTAACCTCTTATGATATAGTTTTTCCAAATGTTCTAAGTTATCTTGAGATAGATTATGATAAAGAATTTTTTGAAAAAGTAGCTCCCTATCTGTATGAATTAGATTTTGAAGAGGGTGAAGGATTTGAGAAATTAGCCAAAGAATTAGGTTTATCCGTTCAAGAAATAAAAGATAAATTAGAACCCATCGCCGCTAGATATATAATAGCAGATCATACTAGGTCAGCTTTAGTAGCTATAGCTGACGGCGCTTTACCTTCCAACGTTGGGGGTGGTTATAACATAAGAGTAATTCTTAGAAGAGCTTATGATCTATTTGAGAAATACTTTGGTGATTTAGATTTCTTCAAACTCTTTGAACTACAGACTAAAGATTTATCTTTGTATCCTGAATTAAAAGAATACGTTGATGATGTTATAGAAATAGTTAAGTATGAAATTGAGAAGTACAAAGAAACTAAAAGAAAAGCTCAAAGGATAATCAAGAAATACAAAGGAAAAAAGCTTTCTACTGAAGAACTAATAGAGCTTTATACTTCTCATGGTATAAGACCCGAGGATTTAGGAATAGAACCTCCAAAGGACTTTTACAAAAAATTATTTGAACACAGAGAAAAATCTAAAGTAAAGAAAAAGAAAGAGGAAGAAATAAAATTGAAAAAAGAATATCCGTCAACAGAAAAAGTTTATTATAAGAATTGGAAGCAAAAAATAGAGTTTGCAAAAGTTATTGGAATAGAAAGAGATTTCGTAATATTTGATAAGACTATATTCTATCCTAGAGGTGGAGGTCAAGATTATGATAAAGGATGGCTATTGCCAAAAACCATACTTAAAGAAATAGAAGAATTGGCTTTGGATAGGCAGACAATAGAAAATGTCTTGACATCTTTCTTTGGAGAATCTGGTAAAGTTTTATCGTTATTAATTGAACCTAAAGGAATTTCCGATGCTGAAGAGTCTTTAAAGGATATATGGAAACTTAGAAATCTCATTGAGAAGAATTTAATTGAAGTTAAAGAGGTTTATAAAGTTGGAGATGTTATTGTCCATAAAGTATCAAATCCAGAGATAATTAAAGAAGGGGAAGAATACATACAGATACTTAATTGGGAAAGAAGATTAAGATTAACAAGACACCATTCTGCGGTACACGTATTAACAGGTACTCTAAGAAGATACTATGGAAGGTTCGTTTGGCAAGCTGGTGCAGAAAAAACTGAAGAGAAAGCAAGATTAGATGTTACTTTCTACAGATTGCCTACAGAAGAGGAATTAAGAGAAATAGAAAAAATAGTAAATAAAATAATTTTAGAAGGAAGAAATGTGAGAAAATATTGGTTACCGAGAAATGAGGCTGAACAGAAATTTGGTTTTGATATATATCAAGGTGGAGCAGTTCCTGGAAAAATGATAAGAATTGTTGAAATTGAAGGTTGGGATGTTGAAGCGTGTGGCGGAACGCATGTTGATAATACTATTGAAATAGGACCTGTAAAGATAATTAATGTTGAAAGAATTGCTGACGGAATAATACGTTTCGAATTAGTAGCTGGAGATAAAGCTATAGAATATATGCAAGAACTAGTGGATATTCTTAAGGAAGCTTCAAGAATAGCAAGAGTGGGTTATAAAGATTTACCAAAAACTGTTGAAAAGTTCTTTAATAATTGGAAGGAAGCTGAAAAAAGATATGAAGATTTATTAAAGGCTTATTGGTTAGAAGTACTAAATAAAATAAATAAAGCTGGTGATTATGTTGAAATTGAAGTACCGGACGTTATAGATCTAAAGGAAATGATGGCTTTCGTAAATAAGAACAAGGAAGGATTAAAAGGAAGGACAGTAATTATCAGAAACAAAAGATTTGCTGTATGTTTATCTGAAAAGGAGGATTGTGTAAAAATATTAAAAGAAAAAGGATATACAAAAGTTATAGGAGATAAAAAATTTGCAAGAGGTATTCAGTAAACAGCTTTCCCTAATTCTTTTATCAATTCTTTAGCTAACGGTTGTGGCCTTCTATAATATATATCAGTTATCATTCTGTACAATCTTACTTTACCATCCCAATCTATTTGGAATAGAAAATCCAATCCCTTATATTCTCCAGCTA
Source organism: Candidatus Woesearchaeota archaeon (assembly GCA_964573185.1). GTDB lineage: Archaea > Nanobdellota > Nanobdellia > Nanobdellales > CAZNIQ01 > CAZNIQ01. The sequence continues at coordinate 2,894 of CAZNIQ010000019.1, forward strand.
ATATATTTGCTACTTCTTTTGCAAATATTTCTCCATCTATTTTCGGATACTCCTTTAATCTTTCATCCATTCCTCCAGTTTTTATAGTATCTGGATAAATCCCTATTCTCTCTACTTTCCTATTTGCATTCCTATCCTGTATTCGCATTGCTGATATATATGCTAGTAACGCTGTTTTCGTAGCTTGATAAGCAGCACCGCCGCCCCAAGATTGCACAGAAGATATAGAGCCCATATAAACTATCTTTAGAGGAATTCTATTTTCCAAGATCATTTCTTGATCCATTAACATTATAGAAATTATATTCACTTCAAAGATTTTTCTAATTTCTTCTTCTGTAGTTTCCTCTAAAGTCTTAGGATCTATTAGACCCTGATTATAAAATAAAATATCGTTGTACGTTATTTTTTCTAATATCTTTTTTCTATCCTCTTTTTTAGTTATATCTGCTACTATATACTCCTTTATTAAGCCTTTTTCTAATAAATCTTTCAATACGTTTTCCCTCCTTCCTATTCCTATTACATAAAATCCTTTCTCTGTTAATGCTTTTGCAAGGAGTTTTCCAACACCTCCCGTAGCTCCAATAAGGTAAACTTTGGTCATCATCAAATCGAGCGTCATCTTCTTAAGATAGTTGAATGGAACATATCATAAGCCTCTTTCCAAATGCCACCAACTTTATTTACAATTTCTTCAATTTGATTTAGTATTTTATCATCAATCGTTGAAATTATCAATCCCTTTCCCGGAATATAACCAGTGACATAATATTTTGTATTTGAAGCGTCCCTTGTAACTTCCCAATCATACAATTCAAAAGGATCTGTATCTTCTGGTTGAGAATCTGTTGGAATTATTTTTACTTCAGAATTTTGCAGCTTAGCAATGTATTCTATAAATCTTACAGCGTATTTTGGAACTATTAATTTATCTCTTTTACCATTAATTTTACCTCCAATTATCTCTCCAAAGAACTCCCCTTTTGAATTATACAATTTAGGCAATGGTGCAAAACCCATAGGCAAAGTACCATATTTGCTCCAGAAAGCTATTAATTTATAAGCATATGGTGTGGTTATAAATTCCGTCCTGTGTTGTGGTCTCTCTTTTAAGAAGAATTCATACATCATTTTGGCAGCACCCTTCCTTTGATGATCAGGATCCACCAATGTCCAATAATTATAGATTACACCATCTTCTTTAAACCATATTGAGAAGCCAATAACTTGTTTTAAAACAGCTGGTACTGATGGGTAATACGGAACCAAAGGAGATACTATTTCTACCTCTTCTGCAACAAGAATACTATCTAAATTTTCCTTGTAAAAACTTTCCTTAAACAATTTTTCAGTAGTTCCTCTTCTATTGTGATAAAATATTCCTCTCTCATCTAATTTTTTAACTATCTCAACGAGCCTTGGAATATCTTTTTGGTCAGCGTACCTTACCTCGATCATAACTATTATATAGTAAGAAAGATTTTTATAACCTTTGCATTCGAATGCAAAATTCTTTGGAAAAACAAAAATTATATTGTTAATTCGAGTTGTTTTGAGGAACCTTTTATGCTGTGTCTTTCAAGTATCTCTATCAAACCATCAATACCCTGGTTTCTTAAGATACCTTCCCAGAAATTATAATTAGAAACGTTTGTATAATAATATGTGATTGTTATATAAAATTTTTCAATGCTATCATCTCTTAAAGAAGGAATATAGACTCTATATATATGTATTGTCATACCGTGTTCTTTTCTTTCAAATAAAACTCCATATATTTCTGCTTCAGTAATTATAGGTCTGTTATCTAAAAGATTTAAGATTTCGCCAGAGAGATATTTCTTTACTCTATTTTCTATTTGTAGCTTTAATTTTCTTCTTGCAATATATGGATCTGTTCCTGTATCAAAATTATAACCGTTCTTTGGATTTATTTTCTTTACCTCAATTATTTTTAGTTTAGAATCTTCTATACAAATAAAATCAATGTCACCTCTCCCTACCTTCACGTTCTCTTTGCATTCCATACGCTTCTCTATAATGCTTTATGTAACTATTAAACGTTTCTTTCAATAAGTAAACGTCAATGTTAAACTTTACTATTAGCTCCTCGAGTATTTTATCTAGCAATTCCCTTTTGTTTATTAAAACATTATATATTTTTGAGAGATCATTTCTTCTAGAATAAAGAATAACGCTTTCTATATATATTTTCCCTTGAGAATATTTTATTTGAGGTTCTCTTTTATAAACTATAGATGCGTATCTTAATATGACAGCCGCTAAAGTTAAAGGTGGTAATCCTACTTCTTCTGATAGTTTATCAAGATTTAGCCTTAACATTACCAATCAAGGATATCATGTATTAAAACCTTATTATCATATTCTAAAGGCAGTTCAATAAAATATCTATATTTTTCTGCAGGAAATATAATGTCAAAAGGTTTTACTTTGTATTTTTTAATTACTCTTTTATTTTTATCTAAAAGAATTAAAAGAAAAGGAAAGAATACAAGGAAAGAATGGATGGAATATTGAACATCTTTGTTAAAGACGAATATAAAAGCGGTATCTCTTGGAAAAGATTTTCTAAACATGAGTCCCATGCTTTGAGAGATAAAATTATCACAGATGCAAATTCTTTTAGTTAAAATTTCATTTCTGGTTTTGTTAATTAGAGGAGAGTTTTTGTATTTAAAAATCATTCAACGATAAACACTCCCGCTTCAGGAACCCATTTTAATTTTCTTGGTTTCTTCCATTCTGTATACCCACATCTTCCACAAGAATACCTATCTTTATGCTCTGCTAGAAATACTCCATTACCACATATAGGACATTCTCTCTTCTTCCTTACAACCTTGCCATCTTTTACCTCATAATATTTCCA
>CAZNIQ010000019.1:5886-13660 GCA_964573185.1 Candidatus Woesearchaeota archaeon
TTTAAAATATACTTCTCATATTGCAACATTGCTGGGCAAAAGTAACAGCCTATTCGTTCTATACCTAAATCATATAATGGATTATATGGTATTCTTCTGTAAAAAATATATAACCACAATTCTAAGCCATTCCAATCTAAAATGGGAAATACTTGATAAGCATTAGGAATAAAGGGGTTTTTTCTAAAGTATGGGTACTTTGCTCTTGAATAACTTTCATATTTCCTTACCCCTTCAAAAGATAGTACTTCTTTATATTTTTTAAGATATTCTTTTAAAGGATTTAACTTTAAAAATTCTGTACACCATCTATTATCTTTTGTTGGAAATCCTCTTTTCTTTACTTCTTCCCAGAAATCTCCTTTAGGTTTTAAGATCGTAATATTCTTTCCTATAAATTTTTCAAAAGTTCTAACAAATTCTATTGTTTCTTCATGTTCAAATCCAGTATCTATAAAGATTATTTCATCAACGTAATCTTTAGATAGATAAGAAACTACTGTAGAATCTTTTCCTCCAGAAAAAGCAGCAAATCTGAATTCACCAAAATCTTTATACTTTTCTATTAATTCTATAGCTTTACTTTCAATATTTTCTAAATGTCCTTTATTAACTTTTATCCAATCCTTTAGAGTACTTTTAGGTAATTTTTCAAACTGATGTCTTATAGCATCTATTACTTTTATCTTATTTCCAAGGTTCTTAGCAACACCGTATGATCTGGAATTCTCATCATAGAAAGTAAAATACTCTTTGTCAATATTTGCTTTTATATCAAATTTCTTTCCTTTAATTCTTCTTTTGGGAAGTTTTAAGATAATATCTGGTTCAACTAAGGAAGCTAAAGCTGCAGAGGGTATAAACTTCAATTTTCCATCAAAGAAAAGTTTACCCAAAAGAATTCCATCCGCATAAAGCTTACAAGCCCAGTCAGTATACGGAAATCTTGAAATTACAATAGGACTATTTGGAGAATATCTATATTCTCTTAGTATTTCTTTTATTCTCTTCTCCTCTTCTTTCAACACTATTCTAACATCTATTTCAATAGGAATTAAATCGTATCCTTTAGAACCATCTAGTATTGGAGCATTAGTATATTTATCCCACTTGATGTACATTTAAAAAAGAGAGTTCTAAAGATTATTATGTACTTTGGATCTAATGATGAATTAGTAGATTACTTAAAAGAATTAGGATTTATAAGGTCTAAAAGAGTTGAACAAGCTTTTAGAGCAGTAGATCGTAAGGATTTTGTTCCTGATGAATACAAGGAAATGGCTTATTTTGATAAAGTAATTCCTATCGGTTATGGTCAAACAACATCTCAGCCATCTTTAATAGCCCAAATGCTAGAAGAATTAGATATAAAACCCGGAATGAAAGTTTTAGAAATAGGAACTGGTTCTGGATATGTTACTGCTTTATTATCCTATTTGGTTGGTCCTGAAGGAAAAGTTATTTCTATAGAAAGAATACCTGAATTAGCTGAATTTGCTAAGAGAAATTTATCTAAATATCCTTTTACAAAAAATGTCGAGATTATTGTTGGAGATGGTACATTAGGATATCCAAAAGAAGCCCCTTACGATAGAATATATGTTGGAGCTGCCGCCCCAGAAATTCCAAAACCGTTATTATGGCAATTAAAGGAAAATGGGATAATGATAATTCCAGTAGGTCCAGAATATGGACAAACTCTATATAAAATTATAAAGAAAAAAGATAAAATTGAAAAAATACCGATAGAGGATGTTATTTTTGTTCCTTTAATTGGGAAATATGGATATGATGAAGAGGAATGGAAATGATTATAGTAGCTCTATTTTTGGTATTCTCCTCTCTTTTTCTTCTTTAAACCTCTCTAACTGTTCTTCTAGTACTTCTAAAGCATTTCTTAAAGCATTATATAATTCCCAACCTTCATCTTGTGCATAAAACCTTCCTTTCTCGGAGAACAATCTTATTCTTACAGTATAAAATCTCATTGTATTATCCTGCTCAACTACTTCTTTTACTCTCTTAATATAAACATAAACTTGAATGTAATTTCCTAATATGCTCTTAAATCTTCTTATTATTTTTCTTTCAATAACGGTCCTTATCCATTCTTTATCGATTTCGTCCAACACTATATTTACTGGGTGTATTATTATTTCAACTTCTTTCTTTTTCTCAAAGGCTATTTCCTCTAAAATATCTTTTCTAGTAATGATACCAACCAAATTGTCATTCTCGTCAACAACAGGTAAACCAGAGATATTCTTTTCTAACATTATTTCAATCGCTTTTTTAACAGGCTCATCATATCTTATTGTTATAACTGGAGAAGTCATTATTCCCTCCACGGGTAATGCTAATGAAGGATAATGTTCAGATCTTTCCCCAAACTCCGGTTTTTCTTTTGGATAAACTAATTTTTCAATTATATCTCTTGCAGTAATAATTCCTACAACCTTTTTACCCTCAACAATTGGTATTCTAGATATGTGCTTCTTTCTCATAATGCTAATAGCTTTTGCAACCTTCGCTTTTGGTGGTAAAGTAATAACATCCTCAACCATCAAATCCGCAACTAAAAGTTTAATTTTGTCTTTATATAACTCTAACAGTTTTGAAGAGTTTACTATGCCCTCTATTTTTTCTTCAGTTCCTATAGGTACTATTCTTGATCCGGATTCTATCATTTTCTTAGCAATTCTTACCGGATTTACTTCTTTTTCTGGATGCAATCTGATAGTGATTTTCTCTACTTTCATTTCTGGATCCATTCTAGTTCTTATTATTGTTTTTTCATTAGCAACCCCATAATATTTTCCTTTATCCAAAACAACAACTCCTTCTATATATGGATCCTCTCTAAATATTCCTACTAATTTGGATATAGTTTCGTCCTTTTCTATGGTAGGATAATTCCTAATTACGATATCCATTTAGATTTTAAAAAAGAAAAATTTATTTCTTTTCTTCTTTGAGTTCCTTCTCTACTTTCTCAACTTCTCTTTCAATTTTAACCTCTAGTGATACTGCTTTCTCAAGCATTCTTCTTAAAATCCACAAATCTCTAGCTATAATGAATAATGCTAATAGTAATAACCATGGTAAAACAAGATATCCTAAAAGGGATATTGTAAAAGCACCAAAGCTAACTATTTTAATCCCAAAAGTAGACAGAACTGCATTTAAAGACTGCTTTAATTGTCCAAGATTTGCTATTACATCAAAAGAAGCCAGAATTATTAATATGGAGAATATTGCCAAAAATGCTATTACTATGTCTTCTAAGAAAACTTCTATTTTCTCTAGTTTTCTTGCCAGATCTTTAAAGTTCTTGCACATAAAAAATAAGAGCGGCAGAGATTTAAATTCTTTATTGTTAACTCTTAGTTTTACCGAATTCCTTTTCAGCCTCTTTTCTTAAGAGATCTCTTAACATTTCTAATATTGGTTTCTTCTCCTCTTTAGGTTTCTCAGGTTGTGATAACCACCAAATTATTGCTATGAAGAATATCACAATTACTAGCATTGTTTGTACTGCAGGATCTTGAAGGTACTTGAATAGAACATCTAAAATACTTGCTGCTTCTTTTACCTCTTGAACTTTGCTTTGGAACTTTAGGTAATAAAAACCTATAGCAAATATCGCTAACAAAGATAATGTAGGTATCCAAGCAGACCCTTGCCTAGCTCTTTCACCATATATCAAACCACCTAAAATTAATATACCTAGATAAGCTATCATTAAGTAAAATACCAAGGAATACAAATCGGTAATATACCCTACCACAAATTCTAAAGCGTTTGCAAAGACGAATAATGCAAAGGCTAAAACTACTGTAATTAAACCCTTCAATTTTCTCTCTTTTGGAAAATCAATTCTATCTAATATTCCGTAAATAACTGCTAAAGTTAGTAATACTGATGGAACAACTGTAAAGAAGCCCAAGGACTGTAGTGTCTGGAAAGCTTGTACTAATGTATTTGAAGACCCTATAGTATTTATCGTATTTACTATTTCTGCCGTCATTTTGACAACCACCAAATTAATATTAAGAACGTTCCCATCATAACAACCAATACTAGAACTCCGGGATCAATAGTAATACCTCCTACATTTGTTCCTTTTGGCAATAATGGTGCTATAAATAAGTAAGCTACAATAACTACGGATGCGAAGAATACTAGTGCTTTCAAAGCATCACTTTTTACTCCCGGAAATATCAGTCCTGCTGCAATTATTAAAGCTAATAAAGTCAGTACATACATTGACATTTCGGGAATAGCATAAGAGAGCCACTGCCCTATATCTGTTCTTCCAAAAGCAAATAAAGCTATAGAAATTGCAATTAGCTTATTTACTTTTTCATTTTTGAAAATTCCAGATTGTTTTACAAGTACATATGATAATGTAAAGGCTAATAGTGATATGAAGAATTGATAAATAATGTTGACCTCCATTTTAAGAACTTTGCTGTTGCTTTTTTTGTTCTTTTTTCTCAGGCTTGGTTAACCACCATACTACTATAAAGAATATTCCTAACATTACAAATCCAACTATCATCTCTAAAAGCTCTTGCGGTATAGAACCTACAGAAGAACCTACTGCACTGGGATTAAAGAAACCTAAAACATATAATAACCATAAGAATACTGCTGCAGCAGTTCCACCGCCTAATAAAGCTTTCCATCTTTTAGACATTTTCATTAATTCTTCATAAGATACTCCTCCGGTAAAACCAGCAACCATTATTATCCCAAAAATCGTTACAACAACTAATCCTATATATGGTAATATTATTTGTAATAATCTTAATATTTGATAAGAGCCTACTGCTATTAAAGCTATAGAAAGTGCTACTAGAGATGATAATTTTGTATCAACCTCCTTCCCTTTCTTAAAGAATTGTAATCTTATTAGAATTCCGTAAACTAAAGCCCAGATAAGTAATAAAGGAAGAAATATGTCAAAAAACCCAATATTTCTTAATACTTCAAGTATAGTTTCAAATGCTGACATTAGAATTATGATTTATAAATCTCAATTTAAAGGTTCGTTAAACAATGACGTTTGACATCATAGGGGATATAGCAATAATTAAAATGAATACACCTGGGGATCCTTTAGAATTAGCTAAAAAAATTCTTGAAAAACATAAGCACGTTAAAACAGTGTTACTTCAGGTATCTAAAGTAGATATTCCATTTAGAGTTCCAAAATATAAATATCTTTTAGGAGAAAAGAAAACAGAGACTATACATAAAGAATTTGGTTTAAGATTTAAAGTAGATGTTACAAAATGCTATTATTCGCCAAGATTGGAAAATGAAAGAATGAGAATTGCTAAGCAGGTTAAAGAAAATGAAGAAGTTTTAGTAATGTTTTCCGGGGTAAATCCTTATCCTATTTATATAGCTAAATTTGCAAAACCCAAAATAGTATACTCTATAGAAATTAATCCTTTTGCTGTGAGATATGGATTAGAAAATGAGAAATTAAATAAAGTAGATGATAAAATAAAAACCATATTAGGAGACGTAAGAGATGCTGTTCCTTTATTGGGTTTTCTTGATGATAAAGATGGAGTGGTATTTACAGAAGAATGGTACCTTAAAGACGTTTTAGAATCAGGTTTAAAGCTAAACAAATTGGTTTTAAAAATAACAAATCCTGATCTTCTAGATTTAGCTTTCGAAATACCTTCAAAAGAGAAATATCTTTTAGTGAAGAAGGATATTAGACTTACTGATCTGGGAGAATATATATATAAAGCGGATGGAATAATAAAAGAGACAGAGAACTCATATATGATTGTGGATAAGAATAAAAATGTCTCTGAAGTAAAGAAATTTGAAAAGAAATTTGATAGAATTGTTATGCCTTTACCAAAGGAAGCAGATACCTTTTTAGATGTAGCTATTCCAGTAATAAAAAATAATGGAATAATTCATTTATATCAATTCTTAAGAGAAGAGGAAATAGATAAAAAACCAAAAGATATTTTAGATTATTATTCAAAAAAACTTGGGTTTAAATACAAGATACTAAATGTTGTTAAATGTGGCGATATTGCGCCAAGGACATATAGAGTTTGTATAGACTTCCAAGTATATAAGGGATAGTACTGAAAAGTAGTTTATCTTAAAAACAGGTATTACTAAAAAGTTCTAACATTCTTCAAAAATTTATGAACTTGTGAAGGTCTAAGAACAAAAACTATATAAAAGGGTAGTGTGTAAACTTTCTTATGAAATCCCTCAGAAAGGTAGGAGCCTTGTCAGCAGTGGGTGTATTAACTGTAGGTACAACTTTTGCATTAACCTTTGACGCATGGAAAGCAAAATTACCAGAAAAAGCACAATATTACAAAATAGTAGTAGGTGAGAAAGCAGCAGCAGCAGATGTAATAGGTGCTGTAGAATTAGCTGCAGCATTACAACAAGTTTCTGTAAAAGAAAAGAACGTATCTGTACCAGTAGAAGGGGTTGTTTTGGAGAAAACAACTGTAAAGTATGCTGGGGAAGTTCCATTATATAAGGAAACAGCAAAATTATACTTAGAAGATAGCATCTCAAAAGTCAAACCGAAGATAAATTATGAAACTGGGGTAGTAGAAGGAGACAATGATAAATACAAATATAGAGTTGAATTATGGCCAGGTAACCAAGCTATAATAACATTTGAAGACAAACCAGACACAGATGAAAAAGATCCTGTTGTAATGATAAAAGGTGGTACTAATGGTGATCAACCAATATTTACCGTAAAAGTAAAATTTGAAACAGGATCTTACCTCAACTTAACTGATGCCAAAGGCGAGGAGATAAAAATATTAGGAAAGACATTTTACTTGGATCAAGATGATGATGGAAATGTTGTATTAAGATCTGCAGCCTTAAAAGTAACATTAAATGCTGGAGAATCTACAGAATTTGAAGGAAAAACAATAAAATTATTAGATATTGTAAAACAGGGCAGTACCTATTATGTAAAGGTATCTGTAGATGGCAAAACGGCAACAATAAAGGTTGGAGATGACGATGAAGTTAATGGGATTTATATATATGTTAAAGGAGCATATGTATCTGAATTAGAAGAAGGTAAAGGTTATGCAGAATTAGTATTGGGAGGTAAAAAAGTAGTACTAAAAGATGGAGATGGAATTGAAGTAAATGGAGAATTAGATAAAAGAATAATACCAAAAATTGACAAGGATTCTAATGGTAAGATAAAAGAAATAGATTTCGATGTCTATGTATCAGATGATTCTGACAAAAACTATATAGAGGCGGGAAAAGAGTTTACTCCAGTATTGTTTGATACAATAAAGTTAGTATTTGCACCTGTAGATTTAAAGACTGGACAAAAAGTAGAATTAATACCATCTGGAGACAAAGAATATAGGTTAAAAATAGTTGACTGGAGAGGAAAGAGCAAGACGTTGACAATCGCCAAATTAGGAAGCAATGGCAATGTAACTATGCTAGAAGATACAGATAAAGTAGTTGGAACAATAATAGATGTAGGCGGTGATGTTAGTACAGCAGCAAATAGATTTGCTGTGGATGAAAAAGAGTATTTTGCAGTATTTGACGAACAAACAAAAGAATCCTACTTATATGAAGTTGAAGATATAAGTATAGATACAGATAACAATAAGGCTACTGTAACCCTAAAAGATGTGATTTCCGGCGATACTGTAAAGTTAGAAGACATTCCATATGGAGACGGAAGTCGTACAGAAACTTGGGATGTAGGACACTTTGTGTTTAAAGT
>CAZNIQ010000020.1:0-13093 GCA_964573185.1 Candidatus Woesearchaeota archaeon
TAGGTATTAAAAATCCTTCGAAAGTTTTACCGTCTTTGAGAATTACTTTAACTTTTCTACCATATTCCATCCATAATTCTTCAAACTTTCATTTAAATGCTTTTCATAATAAGGAACTTTTCCGAGATAACATGTTGTAAAGTTAATAGGTTTGCCCATGAAGCTTAAATCAATAGCTTCTATTGCACAATCAGACATTGCAAGAACTCTAGCATTAATCTTTTGTAAATCAGTTAAAATATTCGAGATGGTTAAACCAAACAATAACATAACCATCAGGATTCCATTTAACTCGAGTAGTAATGCTTTATCCATACATAGTAGTAAATATAAATTTATAAAAAACTTACGACTTACATGAATTCACGAATAAGCGAGATACATTAAAAAAGGAAAAAACATATAATAAACTAGAAGGGATTCGTAAAAATTAACAGGTTTAGGCTATGAATAAAAGAGAAATTTTGTATTTTAATGTATAAAATATTTATATATGGGTTCAGACATTGTACTATTAAGAATCATGCTCATGCCCCAAGAACTACTCACTGGTGTCCCAAGAATAAAGGTAGTAGGAGTAGGATGTGCAGGTACTAACATGGTAGATTGGTTAGCAAGATTAAAGATTCAAGGAGCAGAATTAATAGCTGTAGATACCGATAAGGCACATCTTGATATTGTAGAAGCTGATAGAAAAATACTTATTGGAAAAGAATTAACAAGGGGTTTAGGTGCTGGAGGGGACCCTTCAAAAGGAGAGGAAGCTGCCAAGGCGTCCTTACAAGAGCTAAAAGAAGCTGTTGAAGGTGCAGATATGGTATGGATTCTTGCAGGTTTGGGTGGTGGTACTGGTTCTGGTGGTGCTCCTGTAATAGCTAAATTAGCAAAAGAAGCTGGTGTAGATTTAGTAATAGCTACAGTAACTATGCCTTTCAGAATGGAAGGTACTGTAAGGTTAGAAAAAGCAGAATATGCTTTACAGAATTTACAACAGTTTGCAGACAATATAATTGTAATTGATAATAATAAGCTACTGGAAATTGCAGGAAATCTTCCACTAAGAGATGCTTTCGCATACGCTAATAACATGATTGGTCAAATGATCAAAGGAATTGTAGAAGCAATTGCTGTTCCATCTTTAGTTAATCTTGACTTTGCTGACGTTAGAACAGTAATGACAAGAGGTGGTGGCTTATCTGTTGTAGGAATAGGTGAATCTTCTTCAGAAAATAGAGCTGCCGAAGCAGTAAGAAGGGCCTTAGAGAATCCTCTATTAGAAGTTAATTACGAAGGTGCTGCAGGTGCAATAGTGCATGTTCAAGGAGGTCCAGATATGACATTAAACGAAGTAGCACAAATTGGTGATTACGTATATCAGTTTATGGGTCCGGATTCGTTGGTAATATGGGGTGCTAGGATTGACGATTCAATGGAAGGAAGAATAAGAGTAACAGTTATTGTTTCAGGAGTAAAAAGCCCATATATTTTAGGAAGGAAATTAAGATTGGGAAGAGGACAAAGAAATAAAGAAAAAGTAGCTGTAGTAAAAGATAGAGACCTCGGAATAGATTTTCTACAACCTTGGTAAATTTTTTATTCTAAAACTTTCTTTTAAATTTCGTGAAGTATAAAGAATTAGCAGAGTTATATAGAAGGTTAGAAGCTTTTACGGAAAAAACTGAAAAGACAGCTATACTTGCCAGATTTATAAAACAGATTCCAGATGATCTTCTAGTTAAAGTTCTTCTTTTAATTCAAGGTACTGTTTTTCCTCCTTGGGAAGAAAAGAAATTAGGAGTTGGAGAAAAATTAGTAATAAGAGCTATTGCCTTAGCTACTGGAATTCCTAGAAATAAAATAGAGGAGATGTTTACAAAATTAGGTGATTTAGGACTAGTTGCTGAAAAAGCAGTAGCAATGAAAAAACAAGTAACTTTATTTAAGAAAGAGTTAACGGTTGAAGAAGTATTTAATACTTTGAGGAAGATTGCAGAATTAGAGGGTGAAGGTGCTATGGAAAAGAAGGTTAAATATTTAGCAGAATTACTTATTCATGCATCTCCTTTAGAAGCAAAATATATTGTTCGTACAGTTCTTGAAGAATTAAGAATAGGGGTTGGAGAAGGTATTATACGTGATGCTATTGCTTTAGCATATAATGCTCCTCCAGAACTCGTAGAATATGCTTACTCTATTTTAAATGATTTCGGTGAAGTTGTTTTAATCTTAAGAAAAGAAGGAGTTGAAGGTTTAAAGAAAGTTAAGATAAAAATCGGTAGACCGATAAGGGTGATGCTCGCTGTAAAAGCTAACAATGTTAGGGAAGCTTTTGATATTGTTGGAAGACCGGCATTTATAGAATACAAATATGATGGTTTTAGAGTTCAGATACATAAATCAAAAGATGGTAAAATTTGGCTTTGGACTAGAAGATTGGAAAACGTAACGAGACAATTCCCAGATGTAGTACAGTATGTAAAGGAATGTATAAAAGCTGATGAATTTGTTGTAGAAGGTGAAGTAGTGGGATTTGATAAAAAAACGGGTAAATTCTTACCTTTCCAAAGAATATCACAAAGAATTAAGAGAAAGTACGATATAGAGAAAATGATGAAAGAAATACCCGTGGAAGTCCACTTATTTGATATTGTATATCTCAACGGTGAAATGTTAATGAATAAACCTTTTATGGAGAGAAGAAAAATCTTGGAATCAATTGTTGAACAAAAAGAAGGAAAAATACTTTTATCCATAGGTATTTTAACCGATAAAGATGATGAAGCTCAAAGATTTTATCAAGAAGCAATATCTAAAGGTTTGGAAGGTGTTATGTTTAAGAATATAAAAGCTCCATATCAACCCGGAAGAAGGGTAGGTTATATGGTTAAGCTTAAACCTGTAATGGAAACATTAGATTTAGTTATTGTAGGTGCAGAATGGGGTGAGGGTAAAAGAGCTGGTTGGTTAACATCTTTTGTTTTAGCTTGTAGAGATCCTAATACTGGAAGGTTCCTTACCGTAGGAGAGGTAGGTACTGGAATTAAAGAAAAGAAGGAGCATCCAGATGACATAACGTTTGAAGAACTTACAGAGTTACTAAAACCTTATATCTATAAACAAGAAGGTAAAAGGGTTTGGATAAAACCTAAAATAGTTGTAGAAGTTGCTTATGAGGAGATACAAAAGAGCCCAAGATACGAATCTGGTTTTGCTTTAAGATTTCCAAGGATAGTTAGAATCAGATATGATAGATCTCCGGAAGATGCGGATACGATAGATAGAATAAGAGAGCTATATGAAAAACAGCGCGGTGGTAGGTAAAAGTTTTTATTTTAGCTAGATAACAATATAGAATGGTAGTCAGCGAGGAGTTAGTAAACAAAATTAGGCAAATTTTTGGCTTAAACCTTTATGAAGCAAGAATATGGTTGGCTTTATTAGCAAAAGGTGTTGCAACAGCAGGAGAGTTGTCTGATTTAGCAAATGTGCCAAGATCAAGAACTTATGACGTTCTAGAGTCATTAGAGAAGAAAGGGTTCGTTATCATGAAAGTAGGAAAGCCAATAAAATATATAGCAGTTCCGCCATCTCAAGTGATTGAAAAAATAAAGAAACAAATTTTAGAAGAAGCTAAAAAGAAAGCTGAATTCTTTGAACAATTAAAGGAATCAGAACTAATAAAAGAATTGGAAGATTTGTATAGAAGAGGCGTACAAATGATACAGCCTCATGAACTTACTTCTGCTTTGAAGGGCAGACACAACTTGTATTCCCATCTCGAAACGATGTTAAGATCTGCTGAAGAATCTGTATATATTATGACAACTGAAACGGGATTTATAAGAAAAGTCGATGCTTTTAAACCAATATTTGAAGAATTAAAAAACAGAGGTGTAAGGATAAGAATAATTACACCAGTAAAGCCTGAAAATGCTAGATACGTAAAAGACTTATTAAATGTGGCAGAAATTAGAGATTCAGAAGACTTGAGAGGAAGGGTAATCGTTGTTGACGGAAAGGAAGTATTACTAATATTAACGGATGATAAAAAAGTGCATCCAACCTTTGACTTAGGTATCTGGGTAAATTCGGAATTTCTAGCAGGTGCGATACAGTCTTTAATGGATAAAGTTTGGGATAAGTTAAAACCTGCAGAAGAAAAACTTAAGGAATTAGGTCTTTAATCTTTTTTATCTGTTCTTTTAGTTTATTTAAATCCTTTAGATACTCTTGTAATTTCTCATACAATGGAAACCAATCCTCAAATCTTTCCTTATTTCCAAATTTCTCCCAATAAACTAGCTCATCTAATTCTTTCCTTTCAGATTTCGGATTTTCATTTGGATAACCAATACAAACCAAAGCGTGAACATCGTAATCTTCAGGTATTTCTAGCAGTTCCTTGACTTTCTTTTCATCAAAAGCCCCAATCCACACAGAGCCCAAACCTAACGCATGTGCCATCAAAAGCATATTCTGTATCGCTGCAGCAGTGTTCTGTATAGCATATAATTTTTCTCCTCTTTCTCCATAAAAGTACCTAACGGTTTTAGTGTCTGATAAAACTACTATAACTACGGGTGCTTCTGCAACCCACGGTTGATTAAAAGAGTACTCAGCAAGCTTCTTTCTCTTTTCAGGATCTCTTACTACTATAAATCTCCAATTTTGGAGATTTCCAGAAGAAGGAGCCCATCTAGCAGCTTCTAAAATCAAAAGTATTTTTTCATCTTCAACAGGTTGCTTCTTGAATTTCCTTATACTTCTTCTGTTTCTAATTATATTTAAAATCAGGGTCGGCTCAGTCATCATGATTCAGGATGGAGCAGCCTCATCACTAATATAAAAGTTTTTTAATCTTAATTAAGCTTTCTTTAAATGGCAAGATTGAGACCTTGGAGATGCTACAGGAGGCTAAGGAGACCATATACAAGGATTTCTAGATCTAAAAAGAAAAATTACATTCCTGGAGCGCCTCCGACAAAATTAAGGTATATGGTAATGGGGAATCTTCAAAAGGACCAATGGAAATATGCAATCCATTTAGTATGTAAGGATTCTTTGCAAATTAGGGATGCTGCTTTAGAAGCAGTTAGAATTATGGTAAATAAATACTTAGAACAATCCATAGGACCGAAGAATTATAAATTACTGATTAGAGCCTATCCACATCATGTTGTCAGAGAAAACCCCTTAGCTTATGGTGCGGGTGCTGACAGAATTCAGAAAGGTATGAGATTGGCCTTTGGAAAGCCTAAAGAGAGAGCGGCTCAAGTATATGCTGGTAAAAAACTAATCACAGTTTATGTAGATTCATTAGATAAATTAGAAGATATAAAATATGCTTTAAAAGTTGCTGCAAGCAAGTTACCGGGGTCTTATGCTATAGAAGTAGAAGAAGTTGGAAAGGGAAGAATATATGTATAATGGATTTCCGTAAATACGTTTTTATAATTAAAGAAAAGGATATAGAGCAAATAACAGGAATTAGAACTCTTCAAGAAAACTACATACAAAATATTCATTTATTAAATATAGATTATTTGATATCAGATGCTATTCAAAAATTATATCTGGCTGCAAGACATAAAGTTGACGATTTTAGAGAAGAGTTATACAAACAGCTTTTAGGTTCTGAACAGTATAAAAATAATGGTTATAATTATGTTTTAACAATTGAGCTTGCTGTAGACGGATCTATACAAGCTCCTGCAAGGGTAAGAGACCCTGAGGAATTCATTAAGGATCTTTTAAAGAAAATAGATGATGCTGAAAGAAGGTGCTCTTCACTTGAAATAATTATTGATAATTCTGGAGAGGAGACCTCTATAAACGTTAGATGCTTGAGAGAGAGTACAAAGGCAACTTATTATACTTAGCTTTTTAAACCCAACCTGCTTAAAATAACACATGTCCAAAGGTACAGCTGCGAGAGGTAAAAGAAATAAACATAATCATATTATTTGTAGGAGATGTGGTAGGAAAGCTTTTGACCCTGTAAAAGGAGTTTGTGCTCATTGTGGCTTTGGAAAATCAAAAAGGTGGAGAAAGTTCTCATGGTCGCATAAGTATAAGAGAAGAGGTCATTGTCCTCAACCGAAGGACGCAAAGTAATTAAATATTATTTTTAAATCCTGACAATGACTGATCTTGAAAATTGGCAACCTAAAACAAAATTAGGTAAACTGGTTAAAGAAGGTAAAATAAAAAACATTGATGAAATACTTCTAAGAGGATATAGAATTATGGAACCTGAAATAGTTGATTATCTTTTACCAAACCTTCAAGTAGAATTTATCATGATTGGAAAATCTAAAGGAAAGTTTAGAAGAAGGTTGCCTTACAGAATGGTTCAAAAGAAAACAGCAGAAGGAAATAAAACAAAATTTGAAGTTTTAGCTGTTGTCGGTGATGGAGATGGACATGTAGGTATTGGTTTGGGAAAGCATCCAGAAATAGCAGTTGCAAGAGAAAAGGCTATTAGAAATGCTAAATTAAATATAATTGCTATTGCCAGAGGCTGCGGTTCTTGGGAGTGTGATTGTGGAGAACCACATTCTATACCATATACTGTTTGGGGAAGATCCGGATCTGTAAGAGTAAAGCTAATGCCAGCTCCAAAAGGAGTAGGTCTTGTAGCATCTGATGAAGTTAAAAAAGTACTAAGATTGGCAGGAATAAAAGACATTTGGATGAGATCTTTTGGACAAACAACAACAAAGATAAATCATATAAAAGCTGTATTTGATGCTTTAAGGAAATTAACATTAATGAAAACAAACATTGAATATGCAAAAAGAGCAGGAATACTTATAGGTTCTTCTATTAAATTAGGACAATGAAAAGGACAAAAAGATTAATTGTAATTAGGATAAGAGGCGTTGTTGAGGCACCTCAAAAAGTAATAGATACATTATACTTATTAAGGCTAAGAAGAACGAATACCGCAGTAGTAATAGATGACAGACCAGATTTTATGGGTATGATAAAGAAAGTAGAACCCTATATTGCTTGGGGAGAAATAAAACCAGAAGTATTTAAAGAATTGTTATTAAAAAGAGGAAGACTCTGGGGTAATAAAAGGGTAACTCCGGAATATATTAAAGAAAAGACAGGTATGACTGTTGATGAATTTGTTGAAAAGTTCTTTAAATTTGAAGTAGAGTTAAAAGATATTCCTGGTTTGAAGCCTTTCTTTAGATTAAATCCTCCTAGGGGTGGGTATCCTAGAAAAGGTATAAAAAGACCATTCCACGAAGGAGGAGCATGGGGTTATTGGGGAGAAAAAATTAATGATTTGGTTTTAAGGATGATTTAAAATTAAAAATTTCTGCTAATTTTTAAGATTAATTCCCCTTATATTTTTGGGAAACTGGTACTCTTATTATTAATTTGTCTAGTATTGCTCCAAACAACTCCTTACAAGCAATGTTTTAGGGACTAATAATTTTTAATACTTTAACTGGCTTAGATTTCTTAATGGTTGTCCGAAGGAGAAAGAAATATAGGAAATATGTTGGTACTCGTTATGCCAGAAGAGGATATAATGATAGAAACAGAGGTAAGGGTAATAAAGGGGGAAGCGGTCTGTCTGGCTGGAAATTTAAGAAACAGAAATATCATAAAATTGTAAAAGAATATCCTGAACTATTTGAAGATAAGAAAGGTTTTGTTCCTCCTAGAAGGAAGGAAATAAATGCTATAAATCTATACCAAATAGAAGAAAAATTAGATGCTTGGGTTGAACAGGGATTGGTAACAAAGGAAGGAGAGTACTATGTTGTAGATGTGACAAAACTAGGATACAATAAGGTTTTAGGAAGAGGAAGAGTTATACATAAATTAAAGATAATTACTCCAATGATCTCTGAAGAGGCTAAAAGGAAGGTAGAAGAAGCTGGCGGTATAGTTGAAATAAAACCATTATAAAATGGAGTGCGTATTCTGTAAAATAATTAACAAGGAAATACCAGCTTATATTGTGTATGAAGATGATGTAGCTATAGCATTTTTGGATATAAATCCTGTTTCAGAAGGACATTTATTAGTAGTTCCCAAAAAACATGTATCAAGATTAACAGAGCTTTCTGAAGAAGAAGCTGCTGAATTTATCAAAAGAGTTCAAAAAATAGCCAAATTGGTTGAAGAAAAACTATCCAAAGATTATAATATAATTATAAACCAAGGGGAAAAAGCTGGACAAGTAATACAGCATTTACACGTTCACATAATACCTAGATATGGAAAAGAACAATTATTCTTATGGGTAACACATAAGTTAACTGAAGAAGAAGCAAAGAGGGTTTTAGAAAAGCTAAAACTTTAAATTTTATTATAATCTTTTAACAATGGCTGAGCAAAAGAAAGAAGAAATAATCAAGAAAGCTCTTGAAAGAATTAATAAATTAAAGTTCTGGTTCAGATGGGATTGGAATGTTGAAGTTACAGATCCTTCTTTGAAAGCTTATATTAATTTAAGACCGTGGATCGTTCCTAAAACTTGTGGAAGATATCAGAAAAAGAGGTTTGGAAAGGCAAAAATCCCAATAATTGAAAGATTAATTGGAAGATTAATGGTTCCAGGACATTTAGGTAAAAAGCATAAATATACATCTGGACATTGTACTGGAAAATGGTACAAGGCTTTAAAAATAGTTTTAGAAGCTTTTGAAATAATTGAAAAAAGAACTAAACAGAATCCAATACAAGTTTTGGTTAGAGCAATAGAAAATGCTGCTCCAAGAGAGGAAATTACCACAATTGAAATAGGTGGTGCTAGGTATCCAGTAGCTGTAGATGTTTCTCCTCAAAGAAGGGTTGATTTAGCGATAAGACATATAGTTTGGGGTGCTTATCATGGTTCAAGAAGAAAACCTAAATCTATGGCAGAAGCTTTAGCAGAAGAAATAATAAAAGCTGCAAATAATGACGCATCCTCATTTGCTATACAAAAGAAATTAGAGTTAGAGAGAATTGCTGAATCTTCAAGATAATCTTTTTTAATAATTAAAACTGAGGCCCGGGCCGGGATTCGAACCCGGGACCTCCGGGTCCACAGCCCGGCGCTCTGCCGCTGAGCTACCCGGGCCAAGTAAACTTTAATTATATCCTAACTTTTAAAATCCTTAATGGAAGTTCTGGAGAGGACGGCGTCAATTATTGTAGAAAACGAAAAAATAAAACCTATTCCTGCAGCTTATATAAAAGAAGGGGAAAATATTTTTCTTGTTAAATTTGATAAAAACGGGAATATTATTGAAAAAGAATATATAGGAAAATATTGGTGGTGGGAACATATTCATAAATTTTCTACTGAAGAAACTGGAAAAATAAATCCATTAACGCGAAATAAGGGATGTCCTTTGTCCTGTGGTCTATGTAATATCCATAAAAATAACACAGCTTTATTAAATATTGTTGTAACAAATAGATGTGAATTACAATGTTGGTACTGCTTCTTTTATGCTGAAAGAGCAGGTTATATCTATGAACCCTCATTAGAGGAAATCTTAGAGATGGTAGATAGATCTAAGGAAGCTAATGGTAGATATCCTGCAGTGCAATTAACTGGTGGAGAACCTTTATTAAGAGAGGATTTGCTAGAAATAATTAAAGCTTTAAGGAAAAAAGGAATTCCACATATACAGTTAAATACATCATTAGTTCAGTTAGGAATTTTAGCCTATAATTCTATGGATAACGCTATTGATTATGTAAGAGAATTAAGAAAAGCTGGGTTGAATACAATTTACACTTCTTTTGATGGGGTTGATCCTAAAGTCAATTTCAAAAACCATTACGAATTACCTTTTGCTTTAGAGGCTTTGAAAGAAGGTGGTGTAACATCTGTAGTTCTAGTTCCTACTTTAATTAGAGGTTATAACTTCCCAAATGAATTGAAAAATATTATCTTATTCGCATTAAAACATAGAGAAGTAATAAGAGGTGTGAACTTCCAACCAATATCCTTTGTAGGACAAGCTTCAACATTGGAAAGAGAACAACAAAGAGTTACAATCTCTGATCTAATTGAAGAGCTAGAAAAACAGCTAGGAATTCCAAGATTCTCATGGTACCCAATTCCAATAGTTGTACCCTTACTAAAAGCTCTAGGGAAAGAGAATTTAGGATTTCATAATAATCCAAAATGTGGAATGGCTACTTACATTAGAGAAAGAAATGGGAGGATTGAAAGTATAATAGAATACTTAGATGTTGAAAAAATTTATAATGCTTTAAGGAGATTTGGAAAATTGGGATTATTGTCGTTTTTAGTTTATTCAAAAGGGGATTTAAGAAGGGATGTTCTTAGATTAGCTATTAAAAGGGATTATGATTCTGCAGGGAAATTACATTATGATTGGACGTTTTTAGGGGTAATGCATTTTATGGATTGGTATAACTATGATATTAAGAGAGTTCAGAGGTGCTGTATACATTATGGATTACCTGATGGTAGAATAGTTCCTTTCTGCTCATATAATGTATTTCCTTGGTTATATAGGGATAAAATTTTCAAGCAATATGCTATTAAAGATGAACATATATTAGAAAAACTAAGAAGTCAAACAAAGGAAGCTATTAAAAGAAGGGCAGAATTTAGAAGTAAGATTAATGAGATAAGAAGAGATCCTATATATCAGAAGTATTATCAAGCTCTAATCCTTTATCAGTAATCCTAAATCTTATTTTTCTTCCTTCTGGCAAATACCTATGTTTTCTTAGTATAGCCTCTCTAACACCCAAATCAACAATTCTTAGTTCAACCAAACATTTAGACCAATATTTTATTAAATCACCTCCCACAATTTCTATTTTTTCCTTTTCCTCAAATGGAGTATAGACTTGGTTTGTAACTAAAACAGGGATATTATATTTCCTAGCTATTTCAGCTAAAATTTGTAATTGTCTCGCAAGCTCTCTATTAACTTCTCTTGCTTCATAATCCCCTAATTCTAATCTATATAACATTGATATTGAGTCTACAACTATTAACCCTATACTTTCCGGATTAGACTTTACATAATCATATGCCATAAAAATATATTTCTTCTGTTCTTGAAAAGTAGTTGGAGTCATTAAAATTATTCTTCTTAATATTTCTTCAAATAAATTCCCCGATAATTGTTTAACTCTTTCAAAAGAAAATCCCCCTTCAGTATCTATAAAAATAACTTTCTTATTTCTCCTTGCTACAGCAACAGATGCTACTAACGCTATATTTGTTTTTCCAGATCCGGCAGGACCATAGAAGGCTGTTATAATGTCAGGTTCCAATCCTCCATCTAATAAGATATCAATTGCGGAATCAGTAGGAACTTTACGTTGCTTTAAAGATAATTCTTCCATTAATATATGCTTCAATTAAAAAGTTTAAAGTTTCATTTTCGTTCCTTTTTTCAATAATTTTAACTAATTTTTCTAAAGTTTCTTTATCCATATAAATTGTTAAGTTCGTAGGTCCATTATAAAAATGTAAATATTCGTTTATTTTGAATTTTTTGCAAAAGGCTGTATAATTTTCAACAACACAGATTTTTACAGTATCCCCAAATATATCTTTTAATTTCTCAATAGAAAAATATTCGTTAAGAATCAGAAAGCTGTTCAGTGCTTTTAGAATTTCATCCCTTGGTTTTAAAGGATATTCCTTGTAATTTACCTCCTTAGGAATTAAAGTAGTTAGGTAAAATTTTACGTAATCTCTTAATGGGATTTCTGTTTGATAATTCCCTATTTTGAAAGGAACCTTCGGATTTATGTAAAAAAGCAAACCAACAAATGAAAGGAAAAGTATGAAAGTTATCATAAGAAAATTCCTGAATAATGCCATGTTAAAGCTTTGATACTATTTTTAAATGTTTTTCTTAAAGAACTTAAATGCCAAAATCTGGTGAGAAGAGAAGACCTAGAAGAGGTTCTGCTGGTTTTTGGCCTAGAAAGAGAGCTAAAAGAATTTATCCTAGAATAAGATCTTGGCCAAAAGTTGATCAAGTAGTTGCTTTAGGTCATGCTGGATATAAAGTTGGAATGACTCATATGATAGTAATAGACAATAGAAAGAACTCCCCAACATATGGTGAAGAAATTTGGATCCCTGTAACGATTATTGAAACTCCTCCTTTGAAAGTTTGTGGTATAAGATTTTACAAATTAACTCCATATGGTTATAAAACTTTAACCGAGGTTTGGGCTGAAAATATTGATCAAAGGGTTCTGAGAAAAATACCTACTTTAAGAACTAATGGAGATGTTGAGCAAAGATTAAAGCAAATAGAACAAATTCTACCAGAGGTATCTGAAATAAGATTAATAGTACATACGCAACCATGGTTAGCCGGGATAGGAAAGAAGACACCAGAAGTATTTGAAATAGCTATCGGTGGGGAAAACATACAAGAAAAATTTGAATACGCTAAGAAATTATTAGGAAATGATTTGAAAATACAAGATGTATTTAAGGAAGGAATGCAAATAGATGTTTCAGCTGTTACAAAAGGTAAAGGTTTTCAGGGAGAAATAAAGAGATTTGGAGTTAAATTAATGCATCATAAAGCTGAGAAGAAGAGAAGAAAAACTGGAAATAGAGGTCCAGAAGGATTGGCGAGAGTATTACCTACTGTTCCTATGCCCGGTCAAATGGGCTTCCATACTAGAACAGAATATAACAAGTGGATTATAAAGATATCAGATAATCCCGATGAGATAAATCCAAAATCTGGTTGGCCACACTATGGTATTGTAAGAACAACATGGATTGCCGTAAAAGGTTCAGTACCTGGACCAGTTAAAAGATTAATTAGATTAAGATATCCTGTAAGACCAAATCCAAAGATCCCATCCGAACCACCACAAATTGTATATATCTCAACAGCACCTAAGAATTAATGAAAAAGAACCTTATACTATTAATCCCTTTTTTACCTTTAATTTTAGTTTTAATCCTTTATCCTTTCTTAAAATTTGAATTCGCAAAGAAAGTTTACATAATTAAAATAGAGGAACCTATTCTTTATTCTGATTTAGATATCGATAGACTATACTATTTTTTAAAACATTTTGATGGAGATGGATTAATACTTTATATAGATTC
>CAZNIQ010000021.1:0-12766 GCA_964573185.1 Candidatus Woesearchaeota archaeon
TTGGAACAGAATTAAAGCCAGAGGACCATTTAGTTTCATTATATTTTATTGTAAAACTTAAAAAGGGTGATTTTAAAAAAGTAGATTATGAAGAAATTTATAAGGAATTGGTTGAGAAAGGAATAATTACTCCTGATATAGGAGATGAAATATATAAGCATTGAAATAGACAGGGACGATCTGAATCAAAAATTAGGAGGAGGGATACCTAGAGGTAGTTTAATGATTATTGAAGGTCCAGATGGAACAGGAAAATCAGTTTTATCTCAAAGAATAACGTATGGCGCTTTAGCTAATGGTTCTTCTGTAACCTATATTTCTACAGAGCTTTCTACGTGGGATTTCTTAAAACAGATGAATTCATTAAACTATATAATTGATAATTATTTATTTAATGGTAAATTATTGTTTTTAACATTAGTTCCTTTGTATGCCGATATTGAAGAAGGAGAAAATCTTATATTTAAATTAGAAGAATCGCCCCAACTTTTTGAAAGGGATATTCTTATAATAGATTCATTATCTTATCCTTTAGTATCGGAATTGTCATATAAAGAAGTTAAAGAGCTAGTTATGTTTTTAAATAAGGTAAAAGACGATAAAATAATTATTCTAACATATGATCCTGAATCGATTGATCAGAAATTGGTAAAAGAACTAAGGAGAATTGCAGATATATATTTTAAGTTAAAAATAGGTTCCATTGCTGGTCAAAGAGTGAGATTTATCGAGATAGAAAGATTTAGAAACGCCCTAGATACCTACACACCAGTTATACCCTTCAGAGTTGAGCCTAAATTAGGATTCGTTATAGAAATAGTATCAGTAGTATGAGGTTAAATCCTAAAAAAGCAAAAGTATTTATTGAAGAGAAAACAACAGATTTTCAAGAAGCTTTAAGAAGATATCCGCATTTAAGAGAATACGTTCAGAAGGTTTCAGCAGAGTTAGGGATGCCAGATTGGAAAGTAGAATTAACAAGGGATCTTAGAGAAATAAAATATCCAAATATAATTTATCCAGTAGGTGACCCAATTTTTATACATATTTATAGGAAACCGGGTGAGCCTGTGAAGTACTATGCCATAGAACCTCAATTGAATGCAAAAGAAAAAGAATTATTTAACAAAATAATGGATAAAATAACGCAAGCGGCAGTAAATCTACCTGTACCAAAATCAAAAGAAGATTTATACAATAATCTTATAACATTATTTGAGAAATTCGTAGTTCCAAAAGATAAAGCTTCTGTAATAGATAGGCTAACAAAGATTGTAGTTCCAAGGGAAACTTATGACAAACTTAGGTATTATTTAATTAGAGAGAGAATTGGATATGGAAAGCTAGAACCCTTGTTAAGAGATCCTTACCTTGAAGATATTCATGTTTTAGGTATAGGTCCTATCTGGGTTACACATAAGATTTGGGGTACTATGCAAACAAATTTGGCCTTCTGGGATGAAAAAGAGCTGAATAAATATATTATAAAAATGTCTGAATTAGTAGAGCGTCCAGTCTCAGACGCAAGACCTATTGTTGACGCTATAATGCCTGATGGTTCTAGAGTTAATTTTATTTACGGTAAAGACATTTCTTTAAAAGGTTCTTCATTTACAATAAGAAAATTTACTAAAAAGCCTATATCAATAACTCAGTTAATTGCTTGGAATACCATGTCTGCAGAGGAAGCTGCTTATTTATGGTTAGCAATAGAACACGGAATGAATATATTTGTAATCGGTGAAACAGCATCTGGAAAATCCGTTGCAGGGTATGAAAAAACTTTAGTGATATTTGATGATAGAGTTGAATTGTTAAGTTTTGACGAACTATGGAAAAAATGGAATAAAAAAGAAATTAAGATAGGGAATTTTGTAGGAAAGAGGACCTGTTTCAAAATATATTCAATTGATGGCATAGATAAACCTATCTTACTTTTAAAACACGATTCCCCAGAGTATTTATATGTTATTGAAACTATAGGAGGAAGAAAGGTAACTGTAACCCCAGATCATTCCTTATTTGTATTAGATGGAGAAATAGGGGAAATAAAAGTTAAAAAACCAACAGAATTAAAGAAAAAAGATTATCTAATTTCCATAAGAAGGTTAAAGCTTCCCGAGAAAAAGTTATCCAAAGAGGAAATAATAAAAATAATCGGAAATTCAAGATATAGGGATAAAATAAAAATTGAAAATGATTATTTAGTATGTGGAAGTGGAAAAGTAAAGATAGATTATATAAACTCTGAAAAATTTGCATTTTTGTTTGGTATATTCATAGCTGAAGGAACATTTGATCATAAAGGTGTTAAAATATTTAATAAAGATGAAAAAGTAATTAAAACTATAGAATCTTTTGCAAAAGATTTAGGTTTCCATGTAAAAATAGTTAAACCAAAGAATAGAGTTCCATATGTATTTCTTGGAAAACTTGCTGAATATTTATTCAAAATTTTTGGTTATGAAAAGAAAAGAATTCCATGGATCTTCTGGACAATGCCAAAAGAATGGAAAAAAGCATTCTTAAGAGGTTTATTTACAGGAGATGGTGCTGTTACTGATAGAGGCGTTGAGATAGTAACTAGAGATAAAGATTTAGCAGATGATTTGATTTATGCTTTATCAACTTTCGGAATTTTTGCTTCTAAATATGAAAAGAAAATTAATGGAAAAACTTATTATAGAATTGAGATATCACGATACTGGTTAGAAGAATTCTTAGAAATAGGTTTCCTTCAAGAGGAAAAAAATGAAAGAATAAGAAAATTAATAGAAAAGCAAGATTATTTTAGATCGGAGCACGATATTATTCCAAATGTTTTACTGAAAAAATACTGGAAAGAAATTGAAAAGTATTCAAAATTATCCGGAGATATATTTAGAAAAATTGGAATTTACAATGGGAGAAATATAAGTAGAAAGCCACTAAGAAAATTATTAGAAAAAGTGGATCCTGAAAAGAAATTATTGAAGAACTTATGGTCATTAGTTGAATCTAACTTACTATTTTTAAAAATAAGAAAAATAGAAAAAATAAAAAGTGATTCTAAGTATGTTTATGATTTTGAAGTTCCAGGATCACAAAGCTTCTTAGCAGGAGATTTAATTATAGTTCATAATACAACAACATTGAATGCACTAACTGTTTTCATTAGACCAGATTGGAAAGTTTATTCTGTTGAGGACACTCCTGAGGTAAATATTCCGCATCCAGTATGGCAAAGAACTGTTACCAGAGAAGCTGGAAAGCAAACAGATGTTGAGATGTATGATTTGTTAAAAGCTGCCTTAAGATCTAGACCTAATTATATAATAGTTGGGGAAATACGTGGTAAAGAAGCTTATGTAGCGTTTCAAGCGATGCAGTGTGTAAAAGATGCTCAAGTAGTTTTAGGAGATGATGTTAAAAGTATAAAAGAGATATTTGAAGAATATAAAAAGAAATATAGAAGTAAGAGTATTGATGGAAAAGAAATAGTTGAAATAAAGGAAAATTTGGAGATTCCCGCTTTTGATCCAAATATAGGATTAACTAAAGCAAGGGTTAAGGCTATTTTGAAGATGCCTAAAAGCAGGTTAATTAAAGTTGTTTTAGAAGATGGAAACGTATTTGAAGTAACCCCAAATCACAAATTTATAACTCGTTATGGCGAAATCGAAGCTAGAAATCTAAAAGAGGGATTAAAAATAATAACATTTAATGATAAATTATCAAAAATAAAGGAGGTAGAAATTGTTGAAATAAAAAAAGTAAATAAAGATAATACATATGATTTGTTATTAGAAGGGGCCAAATATTATATAGGCTTTACAGATGGTAATCCTATTCCCTTAGAAGATACGGGACACCCTGTGCTAAGCACTATGCACGCAGGATCAGTCAGGCAGTTAATTGAAAGACTTACGGGACCCCCGATGAATGTTCCAATAACTTTTATAGATAACTTAAATATAGTTGTTTTGCAAGGAACAGTTTTCATCAAAGGAAACATGGAAAGAAGAGTGTTATCTATAACAGAAATAGAGAGATATATACCTGAAATAAATAGAATAGCTACAAGAGAAGTTTTTGTCTGGGATAAATTAAAGGATAAACATGTTTTTAGAGGAAAATACAATTCTTATATTTTAGAATATAAAATAGCTCCAATGATGAGATTAAAGGATAGGAGAAAAATATATGAAATATTGGAGTTAAGGAAAAGGATTTTGGAAAGAATGGTAGAGGAAAAGATATTTGATTTCTTCGAAGTATGGAATGTTATAAGAAGATTCTATGAATATGGAATAGAAGGCTTGCCTTTCAGCTTATAAGCTTTAGATATAATTCTTGAAAATCTAGTTTTAATCCTAATTTGTTAAAAAATCTTACAATATTTTGTAAATCCTTTTTTAAATATTCTAACGCGTTATGTGCGTGTATTGGTAAAGCTTGAGAAACATCTATTATTACAGGTCTTTCTTTAAAATTTAATATATTGAATTCTGATAAATCTCCATGAACTAATTCTGCTTTTTTAATCATTTTTTCTATATTTTTCCAAAGTTTATCCCAAAATTTTTTAGGATCTTCCGGATATTTATCTTTTAATAAAGGAGCTGGAACTCCTTTTTCTCCAATAAATTCCATCACTAGGACATTTCTGTAAAAAGCTATTGGCATAGGAACTCTAACTCCAGCTTGGTACATTTTATTCAAATTTCTGAATTCTTTCTTAACCCATTCCAAAACTATTGCAACTCTCGATTTCTGAACGCCATGAAATCTTGGATCTTCAATTAATTTTTCATACATCCTCTTGTAGTCTTTAACCATTACTTTGTATATTTTTACTGCAACATATTCTCCTGTTTTGTCTATTCCTAAAAAAACTGAAGCTTCTTTTCCTATTGAAATTGGAGATAAAATATCTTTGAGATAACCAGAATTAACTAATTTATCTATTGCTCTAATAGTGCTTAAATCAAAAACGTCCTGATAAACTTTCCATAATTCTCTATACCTCACCTTAACCTAATAGCGTCAAGATTTTTCGGAACATAAACATTCACATTTATATTTTGCTTTTTATACAAAGATTTTATTCCAGATGCTAGTTCAAATGGTTTTGGGGGTTCTCCATGAACTATTACTACATTTTTTGGCTTTGGATTTAACTTTGATACAAACTTCAATAGTTCTTTCCTATCGGCATGTCCAGAAAAACCTTCAAACCTTTGAACTTTTAATCTAACTTTTACTAACTCCCCATTAATATTTACTTCCTTTGCACCATCTAAAATCAACCTTCCAAGAGTTCCTCTCGCTTGGTAAGATACAAAAGCTAATAAGTTCCTTGGATCCTCTGCTCCTAATCTAAAGTAATCTACAATTGGACCTCCATTCATCATACCTGAAGTTGCTATTATTATTGCAGGTTTGTTCTCATTCATTATATTTTCTCTATCTTTCGGAGAAGCCCTATATATGAATTCTGCTTCAAAGGGATTCTCTCCCCTTTCAATTTCTTCTTTTAACTCTTTGCTTAAAAATTCTGGATAAGCAGTATGAATCATAGTAGTTTCCCAAAGAACTCCTTCAAGATACACATCTACTGGGGGTAATATTCCTTGTTTTACAGCATCTATAATTAATAGTAAGATTTCTTGAGCTCTTCCGACAGCTAAAACAGGTATTAAAACTTTTCCCCCTTCAGATAATGTTTCCTTTACTGCTTCCAAGAATTTCTTTTCAGTTTCTTCTCTAGAAGGGTGTATATCGTTTTTTCCACCATATGTGCTTTCCATAATCACTGTTTCTAACCTTGGAAATATTGTTTTTGGAGGATCTAATAACCTTGTTTTGGAAAACTTGAAATCACCTGTATACAAAATATTATGCAAGCCATTCCCTATATTCAGGTGTACCATTGCAGAACCTAAAATATGACCCGCATTATGAAATGTAATTTTTATATCTGGTGTAATATCAGTTACTTCTCCGTAATTTAAAGTTATAGTGTGTTTTAACATTTCACGAATTTCTGAAGAAGAATATAATGATTGCTTGTTTTGTTGCTCCGAAACTTTGATATAATCTAGGCATACCAAAGCAGCTAAATCTCTTGTTGGCTCTGTCATATAAACAGGGCCTTTCCAGCCTAATTTAAATAAAAAAGGTAGCAATCCAACGTGATCCAAATGTGCATGAGTTATTATTACTGCATCTAATTTTTGTATATCGAATTCAGGAGCATCTAAATGTGGAAAAGCGTCTGGACCTGTGTTATTTACACCTATTCCAAAATCTAAAAGAACATTTGATTCCGGGGTTTGCAAGAGAATAGCAGATCTCCCCACTTCTTGTCCAGCTCCCAAAATACTTATTCTAACCCACTTTCTTTTAGATTTCGTTCCCCAACCAGCAACAATTTTTTCTCCAACTTTATGTAACAATTTTTTTCTTTCTTCAGAGACAGAATATAAATAAGCTCTTATAGCATCTATAATCTTTGAACTCTGTATAGGAGCCCTCTTAACTTTCGGTATCAATAATGTTTCTTCTTTTATCTTTTCTAATATTTCATCTGTGATTTTCTCAGGTCTTAAACATTCTATTATTACTATACTTCTAGCTCTCTCGATATAGATGTTTCTTAATTCCGCTTCCTTTGGAACTATTTTTTCAATCCTTTCTTTTATAACATCATCTTCTGGTAAAAGATTTGGATCTATTCTAATTTCAAATCTTTTTTTAAATTCCTTAGCTAATTTAGCACCAATTTCCTTTCCTTTAAGAAATAGTTCTTTATCTTTAACATAAATTACAATTAAAGGTCCTTCGAAAACTACTTCAGAGACTTTATCCTTCGGTAGTTTCTTAAGTATTTCTTCTTGTATTCGCAACATTTTAGAAAACGTAATTATTTAAATAAGTAAAATTTAAAAAATTAATTAAGTCTCGATGATTTCCTTTATTGGGATATACTCTCTTTCTACACCCTTATCTGAAATGCTCACTATTTCTATTCCATCACCTGAACCAGCATCCCTTTTAATTGCGGCATAAACCGCTTTCTTAGCCAATTCTTTTGCCTCTTCTAGAGTAAGATTCTCTTTATAATTAGCTTCTAGAACTCCTAATGCAAACATCATTCCAGAACCTTCAGCGTAATATTTTTTCTCTTCAATTACAGAACCTATTGGATCCAGAACATATAAGTTCCAGCTACCATTATCTTTTCCGGCGACTATCAAAGCTACCATATATGATGTAAAGTAAAATCTTTTAGAATATAATATCGTAGCTAAAAGGTTTGCAGCTTCTTTTGCAGTAGGCTCCTTTCCACTTCTTAGTTGTTTTAATGTTAATTCGGCTTTTAATACTTTTGCTAAAACTTGTAGATCTGCAACAACACCAGCAGCAGCTAAAGCAATTTTATCTGTAATTTGATATATCTTTTGAGCGGATTTACTTGCTATTATGAAATATTCTGTTGCTCTCTTATCAGAAGCTAAGACCACTCCATCTTTTGCAACAATACCAACAATGGTAGTACCAGTCTTAAAAACTTTCTCCATTTATCTTTAGATATAAAAAAAGATAAAAACTATTTGCTAACGAAAAGAGCTTCTATCTTAGGTATAACATAATAAATGTATTTATTCCCTTCCCTTCTCCTTTTTACTAATCCCATATCCATTAATCTCTTAAGAATATTGTTCACTGCTCTCAAAGCGTTTTGCCTATCTTTATATTCTGATAAGTCAATGTATTTTAGTATGTCTGAAGTTGCCAATGGACCTTTTGTAGCTAGAATCTCTAGTATCTTTCTTTGTTTTGGTGTTAATGAATCCAAGATTCTAAATATATCTTCTTTTGTTCTAAACTTCTCAAAAACAGCCTCTTCCACAACAGTGTGATCTATTTCCTTTATATTATTTCTAAAAGCATACTCACAAACTTTTGCCGCGATCTTTAAAACTTCCCTTGGCAAACCTCCAGTAATCTCGTGTATCTTGCTTATAGCTTCTTCCGTAAAGGGTTTTATCCCGTCTCCTCCAGCCTTTTCTATTCTCTTTTTAATTAGCAAATAAACTTCTGTTCTCGATAAAGATCCTAAAGATACCTTTGTTGTTACCCTTTCATATAAAGTTGTTAGGTTTTCTTTTACGAAGTTTTCAAAATGTGGTAATGCTGCAAAAATAATAGAAACTTTTTCTATTTGATCTGAAAAAACTCTTAACCATTCTAGAACATCAACATTTGTTTCATGTGCCTCATCAATCAATAAAACTAAATGTCTTCCTTGAAGCTTAGAATTCACATATTTATGAAGATTATATATAGTTGGCTTTCCTTTAAGAATTCTTTCAAAGAGAGACATTGGGAATTGCTCCAAGAATATATCTCTAAATTCAAATTTATCCTTAGGCGGTTTAACTAAGTACATCAAGATCTTATTTTCATTTCTATAGTTCTTTAATAAATATTGTAATAGGGTTGTTTTTCCAGATCCGGTAGGTCCTAAAAGCAAAGCTACTCTTTCCTCTTCATCAATGAAGTTTTTTAATTCGTTTACTTGATTTTCATACCCTACAAATGTATCGGGATCGACTTTCAATGAAAAGGGATTCTCTTTCCAACCAAAATACTCATAAAAGGTTTTAGCCATAAATATATGTGAAATGAAAATGAACTTAAAATTAACTTCACGTGCAGATTTATATCTTGTTCACGGAAAGGTACCTCATTATCATGAAATGGTTAACCTATCTAGATACATCCTTAAATTAATGATAGAAGATTTAGGATTGGATGAAACGGTACGAAGGTTTTCAAATGCAGCATGGTTTCAATGTTTAGCTTCAGTTTTAGGAATGGAATGGTATACTTCTGGTTCTACCACTGTTGTTTTTAAAGCTCTAAAAGAAGCTTCAATAAAAGAAAATTTACCTATTAAGTTTTTAGGGGGAAAAGGCAAAGATGCAATAAATATTCAAAAAGAAATAGAAAAATATGATCTAGATGGGAAATTTAAAGAAATATCAATAATTACTGTTAAAACTGATAATGCGTTAATACAAGACTCTTTTCAAATATATTTTCACGGAATGATTATTGGAGAGAAGGAATATGTTGTTATAAATCAAGGAATGAATGAAAAGGAAAGATTAGTTAGAAGATATCATTGGTTAAGTCCAGAAGATTTTAGAGAAGATCATTTTAAATCAGAAACTAATAAAGTTACTTTAAATTTAGCACACAGGAAAATAGAGGAAACGAGAAAAGCTATTCTGGATTTATTACAAGAGCCCATTGAAAGAATACAAAGATACTTTATTACGGTAAAAAATACTTTGGAAAATAGGACGTTATCTGAATATTTTGAGAACATAAAAATTATAAGGTTACCATATTACCTTAAGCTCCCTAAAAAGTTAGATTTAAAAGTAATTGAGAAAGCAAGAGAAGTTATAGAGTTTAAGGAGTTGCTTAAAATAAAAGGATTGGGTCCAGCAACTTTTAGAGCATTAGCATTAATAGCTTCAATAATTTATGGAGAGCCTTTATATTGGGAAAAACCTGAAATATATTCTTATGCGCACGGAACAAAATCTGGAAAACCATACTTTGTTAACAAGAAACTAATGTTAGAAAGCGCTGAAATCCTTAAAGAAATAATAGAAAAACTTCCTAAAGAATATAGAGTAAAAGCAATGAGAAGATTGGCAAGAACTACTGGGGCCGCCGGGATTTGAACCCGGGACCTCCCGGTCTTCAGCTTCGCCACGGGTAAGGTGCGCCCTTACCCGTACGGGCGCTCTCCCGGGCTGAGCTACGGCCCCGCTAAAGATTTATTTCTTAGAAAGAAATTTTAAATTTTGTGATGAAAGGACCGAACGCTGAATATGATGAGGGAATATTAATCTGATCCGTATAAAAACCTTGCAAGATTCTTTTGTATAATTTTTTTCAATTTATCTATTGGAACGCTCTTTACTTTCGAAATATACTCCAATGTCAATTCTATTAAACTTGGAGAGAGCTTTAGACCTCTATAATCATAAGGACCATCTGATTCTGTTAGTATATTTTTTAAATCTGCTTTTTTAAGAACCTCTTGATGTTTCTTCTGTATTCTAATTGCAGGATTTATTCCAATAAAATACCCTTTTTCTTGAATTTCTTCTAATAAATCTAAAGGTCCAGTATACCAGTGAAAATAAGCTTTCTTTATATCATATTTCAACAATAAATCAAAAACGTCCCTCCAAGCATCCGGAGCATGAAGATTTAAAGCTAAATCATATTCCTTAGCTAGCTCTAAAAAATACTTAAAGAATTCCAATTGTTTATCAAATGTTTCAGGAACAAATTTTTTATCTAACCCTATTTCTCCTAAAACTGAAATTTCATATTTTTCAACTAACTTTTTTATCTTTTCAAGATCTTCTTTTGAATGCTTATGGACTTCCCATGGATGGATTCCAACAGCAGGAATAATATGTTCATATAATAAAGAGAGATGAATTGTTTTATAAGAAGAAGAGATATCATCTGAAACTGCTAACAAAATATATTTATCTTTAGGCCATCTTCTCAATTCAGTTTTTTCATATTCATACAAATGCACATGTGCATCTACAATCTTCATTTAACTATTAGCTTAGTTACTATTAAAGAAATTACTGCTAAAGCTATATATGGTAATAAATCTGTCATTTTTATACCTATTTTGTTATACATGATATATACTTTTGTAATTCTGTCACCTATCCTAGCGTATATTTCTTTTAAACCGGAAGTCTTAGGAATAACACTCCTCACCATATATGTATAACCCGTTAAAGTAATGTTCTCACATTTTTCATATTCATTTCTAATGCCATAACAAATTTTTGTCTTAATTGGTATTTTCGAACTCATTTCGATTTTAATCAGATAAGGGGGCTCCTTTTTTAACAAAGTTATGTTTAAGCTAATATATCTTGTTGCATTTATAATTTTTATTTTAAATATTCTGCTTTCATTCAAAAACCTAAAATAAAAAATGTGGGTTCCCTCTATTGTTGGAACCTTTATCTTTATTATTTTGCTCTCCTTCGGTTTTATTAAGAACTCCCATTCTCCTAAATCAGAGGAGATATTTAATGTTAGTTCCTTACTTAACATATTGTTCACGCGGAAGTTCACAAAAGTTTCATTAGCTACAGCGTAAATAGTATCTTGTAAAGGTTGGATAATAACTTTCCCAAATTCCCTTGGAATAACCGTAATCAACACCCATCTCGGTCCATAAGAAACATTTAGGACTATTTTATGTTCCGGGATTTTAAAAACTAATTCGTAAGAGTTTTTGCCAATATTTCTTATAATACAACTGTAATTTACTTTTAAATTGTATTTTGGACAAAAATTGTTAGTTTTAATATAAACAATTGTTTTTATCGTGCTTTGAGGTGTCCCATATATGGGATTTTCATAGAAGATCTTTATTTCACATTCCCTCTTCTCTATTTTAAATGCATATAACCTAGGCACCTTTATAACAATGTATTTTCCTTGTTTGACGTATTTTACTTTTTCCCAACCGGATATGCAGGAATCTCCATAATTTTTACAAACAAAGACTTCAAAGAAGTCGAAAGGAGTATACAAATAAACTATAGCTTCTTCAAAAGAGAAGTCTGCGGAAAAGTTATAGATAATAGAGTCATTTGTTGATCTTAATTTATAATATAATATCAACTTATCTTTTAATTCTGGCGATAGGAAAACAATAGAGAACTCATCAGTAGATACTACTATTTTTGCTTCCTCTGGTAACATAAACTTATGTTTTACATCTTTTTTATCATATAGAACTTTTCTTTTGAATTCAACTTTTAAATGATAATCTCTATCAAACCCTTCTATCCAAAAAGTTGAATTCACAGTATTTATAACACGAACTATTTTACTTTCATTCAAAATCCTTATTATAAGTTTTCCAGGATGTTTTGGGCAATATCTTATACTCCCGCTACCCACAACATTAAAAGTTTCATTATCTATAGTTATATTTACTCTTTCTAGATTAGTTTTGTATGTTATATTGAAACATTCTCCTAAGAAAACCTCTTCCGGAACTTCTAATAAAAGAACTTGTGGGTTGTACCTCACATAATAAACTAGAGTTTTATTTATGCACCTAACAGCGTCACAGATTACCCATGTTATAATATTTCTTCCAACATTTATATTATCTGGAGAAATTCTGTTTCCATAAAATATTTTTCCATTTACGATCGCATATATTTTTGTTATCCTAAAATCATCTTCAGCCTCTATCCAAAATGTATAATTGTTTACTGGCAAACTATTGTTTGAAGGATAGAAACCATAAGAAATTATTTTTGGAGGTTCAGAGTCAATACATACATGAAAAGTATCTGTTGCCATTCTTCCCACTAGATCAATTGCCTCAACAGTTATGTTATAGCAACCAGAATCCAATTTTATTTCTTTACAATTAAAAGCTTCCTTTACAGTATTTAAATAATAATAACAAGCTTTTAAACCAGTATCATCAGAAATATTGAATCTAAGAATGGAAGAAGGTAAAATGGTGTTATTTTGAAAGTATGGTATTATTTTTGGAGGATGAGTATCTATAACAAGAGTAAATATTCCCAAAGCTAAAAGAAGAGGCAACATTATATTTCTTTCAATCCTGCATTTTTAACGATTATTTCTCCCTCATTTTCTTTTACAACTTTTTCAAACTCTATCCATATTCTTT
>CAZNIQ010000022.1:0-12294 GCA_964573185.1 Candidatus Woesearchaeota archaeon
ATTTAATTAGATGTCTTTGAGGAGTATCAGGAGAAACAAAAATTCTTTTAGCTTTTTTATATTCTTCTAATTCTAAAATTTTCATTATAGTAACCTCTACTCCCTTAAAATTTGGTATATGGTTTTCACAGGGGAACAAACATATTCCTCTTTCTTTTAAAATTCTCCAAACATATTCTCTAACTTCTTGCTTAGATTTGAACATAAAAAAGTTTAAGAAAATAATACTTACAAATTTTGGCTCATGAAGTTAATAGTAACTATAGGACCTGCTTCGGAGAAGGAGGAAACTATAAGTAAGTTATTGAAAATAGCAGATGGTGTAAGACTTAATCTAAAACATGGAGATTTTGATGAACATGAAAGAAGAATCAAAATAATAAGAAAATTCGAAAAAGGGCATAATAAGTATGTGCCAATAATAGGAGATATACCTGGTGTTGAAATTAGAACAGGAGATATGGAGGATTTGGAAGTAAAAGAAAATCAAGAAGTTTTAATTAATTTTTCAGAGGAATATGAGAAAGGATTAATATGGATACCATTTCCAAAAGTTTCTAGATACTTGAGGGAGGGGGATAGAATTTTGATAGACGATGGGCAAATAGAGCTCAAAGTTATAGAAAAAATTGATAATCACGTATTCAAAGCAAAAGTTATAAGAGGAGGTATCATTAAAGCTAGAAAATCCGTAAGCTTTCCAGATACGGAAATAGAGCTATCTGTATTCGAAAATAAAAAGAATGAGGAATTGTTGAAGTTTGTCATTGAAAACGATTTAGATTATGTAGCAATATCCTTTGTTCAATCTGTTTACCAGGTATTAGAAGTAAAAGAATTTCTAAAGAAATATAGTTCAGATCAATGGGTAATGTCAAAAATAGAGCATAGGGTTGCTTTAAAGAACTTAAAAGAAATAATAAAGGCTTCAGATTCTATAATGGTTGCTAGAGGAGATTTAGCAGTAGAAGTTGGAATAGAAAACTTGCCTTTAATTCAAAAGAGAATAGTAGACGAATGCCAGAGATTGCTAAAGCCAGTATATGTTGCTACACAATTTCTTGCTAGTATGATATATAACCCAATACCCACTAGAGCAGAAGTTTCAGATATAGCAAATGCTATTCTAGATGGTGCAGATGGTATTATTCTTACTAACGAAACGGCCGTAGGAAAATATCCAGTCGAAGCTGCTATGGTAGCTAAGAAAGTTATCCAAAATACTGTTGAGTTTGCAAATATAAAACCTAATATTGAAGTGGAAAATCTAAATACTATCGTAGCGAAGCACGCAGTGGAAATGAATAGGGAAATCAAAAATTCTATTATTATCGCAGAAACGGAAACGGGATTCACTGCTATAAATGTTACTAGATTTAAACCGAAGGAAATTATAGTTATCACTAATAATAAGAGGGTTGCGAGAAATGTTTCTATCTTATGGGGAGTAAAGAAAGTAATTATAGCTCCTGAGATCATTAATAAGATCGTTGATGAAGAAATCTTAAGAAAGATAACGAATCTTAAAGATGTAGTTGCCATTTACGTTGGATCACCAATTTTAAAAAGGAAAACAACTTTAATCCATGTCCTTCAATTATAAAGATATAGCAAGAATAATATTAGAATCAAAGGAGCCAATACTAATTATAACAGATTCCGATCAAGATGGCATAGCTTCTGGAATTTTAATGAAAATCATCTTACAAAAATTAAATAAAAACTTTGAAGTTTTAGTGAGGAATCATGGAAAAATTTCTTATCAAGATTTAATGAAAATTAAAGAAAAATATAAAGAATACGAGACTTTTATCTTATTAGATTCTCCATACCCTGATGAAGCTTTAATTGATTTAGCTAAAGAAAAGAAAGTAATCTATATTGACCATCATAAAAGAGAAGTTCCAAAGGACATACCTGAAAATTTAATTTATTTTGATGTAAGAGCTTTAAATTTAGATATAATATCAACTGCAGGAATAGTATATAGAATTGGCAAAGAATTGTTTGATGATGGATTCAAGAGATATTCCTTAATAGCAGTAATTGGCGCTATAGGAGATTATATGTTTGAACAAGATGAAATGTTGAAAAAGGATTTTAGGGAAGAATACCCCTCTTTATATCTTAGAGAATCCTTTACTCCTCAACTTTTCTATATATTTTCATATTTCTTATTCGGAAATCCGAAATATCTTGTAGAGAATGGGGAAAAAATATTAGATAACCTGCAAGAATTTTTTAGCAAAAAATTAGTTAAAGGATGCGTAAAAGGGTTAAAGAAGTTTACGAAAGCTTTGAATAATCTTAGATTAATTTACTCTTCAGAGAAACTTGAAGTTTATAGGAGTACATCATCTTCCTATCCTGCAAATTTAATATCTTCTTTAAAACCAAATAAAATAATTGTTGTAGTTTCTCCGGCTTATGAAAATCTCTTTGAAAAGCTTTTGGCAAAAATCGGGATTATAAGAAA
This sequence comes from Candidatus Woesearchaeota archaeon, assembly GCA_964573185.1. Taxonomy (GTDB): domain Archaea; phylum Nanobdellota; class Nanobdellia; order Nanobdellales; family CAZNIQ01; genus CAZNIQ01. The sequence continues at coordinate 2,477 of CAZNIQ010000022.1, forward strand.
ATATAAATTGTCTATTAGAAGAAGGGTAATTAATATAGATGTTGGGAAGCTGATTTCTGAATTTACTGAAAGGTATGGAATTCAGGGAGGGGGTCATCCTGAAGCTGCTGGAGGATTGATATATGCTAGAGACTTAGATAAATTAATAAGATTTATAGAAGATAAATTGAAGGAGTGAGGGCCGGGACCTTCTCTGAAGGGTGAGGAGGGTGCTCTAAACCGATCCTTTTTATATTTATAAAATTTTCAGTTCACTCGGGAGTCATCATGTTCAGCGATGAGCCGTTTCATCATATATTTAAATCTTATTGAAATAAGGTTTTTATGAAAAAGATAAGAAATCCTAATCCAGAAGATTGGTCTCCTACTTGGAAAGGTTCTAAACAACCAAGAAAACAAAGGAAATATTTATACAATGCGCCTTTACATGTAAGAAGAAAATTAATAAGAGCACATCTTTCAAGAGAATTAAGACAATTGTTGCAAAGAAGAAGCGTAACATTGAGAGTAGGAGACTATGTAAGGATTGAAAGAGGAGATTTTAGAGGAATGGAAGGATATGTTATTTATGTTGACACAAGAAATTACAGGGTTTATGTTGATTGTGCCTATATCACAAAGAAAAATGGAGAAAAAGCATATTACCCAATACATCCCTCCAAATTGACAGTATTAAAGCTAAATCTTTCTGATCCAAAAAGAATAGAGACCTTGACAAGAGGTAAGAACATTCCACAAGAGAACATTGAGAAATTGAAAGCACAATATGCTGTATCCGAAGAAGAGCTAAAGAAGGTTATGGAATTGAATGAACAATTCAAATAAATAAATAGATCCCGATTCCCTCTTTTAATTCTTTACAGATTTTATTTCTAACTTTTCAAGAGCCCCTTTTAGAACTATAATGTATAAAATATCAGTGTTTATTAATCCTCCAATTTCCATCTATTTTATTAGGTTTTTAGGATTCTCAATTTAGATTTTAAAGGAAACAAGCTCCATATAAATTCTTTTAAAATTATTTTTATAAGAGTTCCAATGGGTCATACTACTGGAAGAAGACATTTGAGAAGATTAGCAGCTCCAAAGACCTGGCCAATACCTAGAAAAGGTACTTATTGGGTCGTAAAACCAAATCCTGGGCCACATTCAATGGAATTATCTATGCCAATAGCCTTATGGATAAGAGACTATTTGAAATATGCTCAAACTTTAAGAGAGGTAAAATATATTTTGAATCACAATAAGGTTTATGTTGACGGAAAACCAATAAAAGATTATAAGTATCCTGTCGGTTTATTTGATGTTATTTGGTTTCCAGATTTAGATGAATATTGGAGAGTGTTAATAAATGAAAAAGGAAAATTATATTTGAAAAGAATTGATGAAAAGGAAGCCTGGATAAAGCCATTAAGAATAAAGAGAAAACAAATGGTAAATGGCGGAAAAGTTCAGTTAACCTTATTTGATGGAAGAAATGTAGTAGTAGACGATCCTAAGAAATATAAGACGGGAGATACTTTAGTTTTGGATCTAAAAGAAAAAAAGATAATAGATCATATACCAATGGAAAAAGGAGTAACCTTGTTCTTCTATTATGGAGCAAAGGTTGGAACCCTTGGAATACTTGAAGAAATAAAGATATTGCATAAGCCTTATGGACATACAAGGTTTGTAGTTTATAAGGATTATAAAACAGGGGAAATAAAAGAGACTATCTGGGATTACGCTTATGTCGTCGGAAGAGAGAAACCAATTATTGAAATATAAAAAATACGGATTTCCTTTAGAGGGTACTTTACTTTTAATACTTTTTGATAACCTAGAAGGGGAATACGAAGGTTTTAAATGCTATCAATATTGGCCTAGAACAATAATACAGAAGGAAGGTTTTAGAATGGAAAATACGTCAATATACAATCCAACAATTCTTATAGAAGCTCATGTACGTTATAAAACTCTAGTAGATAAAATATTAGACTTGATTAAAAAAGCTAAAATTGGAGAGATCGTAAGTTACAAGTACTTAAATAGTCATATTTCTGCTGAAATTTTTGGATACGACCAGTCACCGGTACTATGGTTAAAACTCTACTATTATTTATCAGGTATTACCAGGGGTCATCATAAATCAGTGGCCGCTGTCAGTCATCACTAACCTTTTATTTCTTATCTCTTTATAAACCAAATGGGTAATGCGAATAAGGATAATCCTATGAGACAAATAAGAATAGAAAAAGTAACAGTTAATATTGGTGTTGGACAACCTGGTGAGAGATTAGAAAAAGCGTATAAGCTTTTGGAAAGGCTTTTCAAACAAAAACCTGTTATAACTAAAGCTAAAACAAGAGTTCCTGCTTGGGGAATAAGGCCGGGATTACCAATTGGTGTCAAGGTAACTATTAGAGGCAAAAGGGCTTATGAAATATTAAACTGGCTTCTAGATGCTGTTAATAGAACCTTAAAAAGATCAAATTTCGATGACTTTGGAAACTTCGGATTTGGAATTAAAGAATACATTTATATCCCGGGAGTAAAGTATGATCCTGAAATCGGAATGTTTGGAATGGATGTTGTTGTTACCTTGGAAAGACCGGGCTATAGGGTTCTAAAAAGAAGAATAAAAAGATCTTGGATACCTAGGAGGCATAGAATTACCAAGGAAGAAGCTATTGAATGGGTTCAAAAAACATTTAAAGTCAAAGTTATTTAATAAATTTATTTTTAACTTTTATAATTAAAAAATAGCAACAGGAGTTTAGACCTTTTGAACCAAAAACATTGCGTGGTCTCTATGATAAGGATCTAATCTAACCATGTCAATTATCTTCAATCCATGTTCTTTTAGTTGTTTTTCAACTTCCCTGAAAACTATTTTAGGATCTTTTGTAACGTCTATGGATCTAGACTTTACAGCAATCATCGCATATCCTTTTGGCTTCAAGAACCAATCAATGTTTTTGATGAATATCTCTACTTGATGCGGTTGTGCTACATCTTGATAAACGAAATCTACTTGACAGACTATATGCTCATACGTTTCGGGTCTGTTAGCGTCAGCTAAAATAGGTATTATGTTCTTTCTCTTTTCAACAACAGGAATCAACTCTCTTACAACTCTTGGAGCAACATCTACTCCAAAGATTAATCCTTTCTCACCAATAATATCTGAAACGTGTGAGGCGGTAGTACCAGAAGCAATACCTAAATATAAAACATAATCTCCTTCATTTAAAGGTACCATCTTTATATTTTTGAGTATAGCAGCTGCTAACTTGGATCTATGAGCTATCCATTCTCTCAACTCCCCAATTTTTTTATCTCTAAATAATCTTTCACCATATACTTGCTGTCCCGGTACTAAATTTTTAGTAAACAATTTCTTTTTATTTTTAGGATCAATATATACCCCTTTATATTTTGGGTGTGGCTTTACTCTTATTTCTCTTACCTTTGGCATAAAATATGTTTTCCATTAAGTATAATAATGTTTTTAAGTATTTACTATTGGGTAGTAATTATGTCAACCATAGACTCTAAAATCAGGAAGATTTCACTATATAAATTTGAAGAAGCCGTAAAGGAAGGGATTTATGAATTACTAAAACCAGGAATAATAGATCACTATAAAGATGTTAGAGAATTTATTTGTAGAGAACAATGCAATGACAATGATTGTATAAGAAAATGCAATGAAAACCCCGTTGAATTTTATCTAAAATATTTAAATGCGAGATCAGAATTAAATTCTCTAGATGCTCTAGTAGAAAAATATGGTGCAAACAAAGATTCTGTTAAAGCTTTCTTGTCAAGGATATTTTTTGGTAGCTTTATTTATAAAGATCCAGAAGAAAATAAAGAGGAAATCTGCAGGAAACTTTATAACAATCCTGAAAAATATGGAAGGAAAATAGGAAATGAAATGGTATCTCATAATCCAAAGGTGGTTTCTAAAGCTTTAGTAGCATATTTATGGTTAAAGAACATTTGTTATTAATCAGTGTGGGCAAGAGATCATCATAGTCAGTTACCGCTATCTTCATCACCTTAACTTTTAATTTCCATATATATTTTTAATGATGAGGTCCTTACCCCACTGAAGATGAGGAAGAGGACGCGGACTGATATTTTATAAAACTTATTTATCTTAAATTCAAATGGATGTTTCATTCCAAAGAAGATTAGCAGCTGAAGTTCTTGGTGTAGGTGTTCATAGAGTTTGGGTGGATCCTAATCATATTAAAGAAGTTGCTCAAGCTATGACAAAAGATGATATAAGAGAATTAATTAAAAAAGGATATATCAAAGCTTTGCCTGAAGAAGGAACTTCTAGACATAGAGCAAGACATAGACATGAACAGAGGAAAAAAGGAAGACAAAGAGGTCATGGATCTAGAAAAGGAAAGAAAACCGCAAGAAACGATCCTAAGAGGGAATGGATAAATAGAATAAGGGCTCTAAGAAAGTTATTGAGAATTTTAAGAGATAAGGGTATAATCGATAGGAAACTTTATAGAAAAGCTTACAGATTAGCAAAGGGTGGTTTCTTTAGAAGTAAGAGACATCTATTAATGTGGCTAAAGGAGCAAGGAGTAGAAAAAATACACGTCCCTCAGTAGCTAAGTTTTATTTCTTCCTCCTCTTTTATAGATAGATCCAGAATCTCTCTAATAAATTCATATTCTCTCCTTGTTAATATTTTTCCAAATCCTACCTCTGACATTATTTGAACAATGTCCTTTGAGATTAAATATACTGTAGAATAACCAATTGATCCAAATTCGTCCATAAACTCTATTGTGCTTCCCTTTACAACTAAAGTACTTCCTAAAATTCTTAATTCTGTACATACAGTATTCAGTAAAATCTCTTCCAAAGTTCCATCCTTATTCCATATAACTTTACTTACGAATTCATTCTTTTTAACCGTACATATTGCATAATTTTTTGGGTCAATGTAATGCACGTATCCAAAATTATATTCTAATCTCCAACCTTCTGGAATTTCATATAATACCCTTCCATCTAGAGTCCTTACCTTTCTGTCTTTTACATATATTAGCACATTGCCTGGATATAATTTCGTTTGTAAATCTGTATCAGCAACTTTCTCCCCTCTTTTATCTTTAAGATTGTATCTTATAATTTCTTTTCTATCAGAATCCCACTTCCAAATGTGTAAATACAATATTCCTTTATTCCTTCTATCTGCTATTATACTATCTATTTTAAGGTAAGAACTATCGTCCTGCTCTTTATCTAAGATAAATACTTTTGCAGTATCATTCTCTTTTAAAAGGATTTCATACCAAGAAGAGATAGTCCTACAATAAGGATCGCATCTTTCGCGAGACTTCCTAACAATCACTACATTATTTACTGCAACATCTTCTAAATTTCTCACATGTATGTTTCTCAAATGGTTCTTTTTGCCGACAATTTCACCGTTAATGATTAACAACTCCTCCATGATAAAGAATAGTTACTACTTTCTTAAAATTTCCGCCGCGGCGGGGATTCGAACCCCGGAGGCCTTACGGCCAGCGGCTTAGCAGGCCGCCCCCTTGGACCGCTCGGGCACCGCGGCAAGTAAAATAAATAATTCTTCTAAAAATTAAAAACTATTCTTTGATTATTCCGTTTCTCTTTAATATATGTTTTGGTTCTAATTTGAACATTGCTTCTTTATTTTTATATACATTTACATAAATTCTTGATCTTGGCCAACCAAAGACAGAAACAATTTTTTTAACAACAACTAAATCTTCAGAAACACCCAACAACGCTGCTATCCTTTTTCTAACCTCTTCCCTTTTTGGAGTAGCTTGATTCGGATGCTCTGCTAAAGCCAAAACTTCTATTCTATCTAATAAAGGATTTTCCCTTTTCTCTATAATCTTGATCTCCATGGATGTTAATAACAAGTAATATTTTTAAAGAGTTTATAAAAGACGCAATTTTAATGCACTATTTAAGCTTGATCTTGAACTTCATTTTTTGGTTTACTCTGTATTCCCAAAAAGTTCCCGGGGGAGGGGAAATATAACCCCAAATCCCCCGGGTTTTCATAATGAACCTTCTTTCTTTATCTCTTTCAGCTAATGGATTAGCTAAATTAGTAGAAGCAATAGAGCTAGCGAAAACAGAAAATAGAAGTTTTTATGAAAGATTTGATAAAATAAGAGTTTTATATATAGAGGATTTGCCAAAGAATAAAAAGTATAAACCAGATGAAGGAAATTTAGATTATATTATAAGTAACGGAAGGTGCTTTGTTTTAGAAGAAAATAGATATTGTAGCTTAGAGGATATTAGAGAAAATAGAGAACATTTGTTGAGGAAGCTTTTAGAGAATGGAACAATTAATAGAAGAAGATATGATAGACTTTTGGAAAACCCTGAAAGAGCTGTAAAAGTATTGATGCATGTTCCAATAATAAGATATGAAAAAAGAATCTGGGATGAACTTATAGAAAGAATAAAAGGTAATCTCCCATTTGAATTCGTATACGTAGATATGAAAAGTATTTAGAGAATTTAATAGCAACTTTAAGAAATATTGATAAAAATATTAGAATAGCAGTTTATTCTTTAATGCTAGATGGAAATAAAAGTAGAAAAGACATTGGTGACGAAAGACAAGTAAAAAATATCATTAATCAAGCTATTATAGTAACTACAAATGCTTTAGGCTATTTAGGATTAGCTTTCTTATTCCCAGAAGAATACATCGGAATTCCTTCTTTTGAAATGAGAAATCATTATTATGCAAAGATTATTGGAGAAATCAAAAGAAGATATAAAACTGTGCAGGAGCCCCCTATGACAGAAGCAAAGTGAGGGGCAAATTATTAAAGGAGTTAGAGGCTTTAGGATACGTAAGATGAAAGTAAGAGATTTGTTAAAAATATTAGAGGAATTAACTAGTGAGCCATGTATAAAAACATATGAGGAAGAATTGAATAATGCTTTAGTATTTGGAAATGAGGATGATGTAGTAAAAGGCATAGTAATTGTTTGGAAACCAACGATAAATATTATTAAAAAAGCTGTAGAATTGAAAGCAAATGTTATAATTTCACACGAATCTCTTTTTTACGAATATAAACCTTACTTAACGAAAGGAAGAAATATTTTTACTATTCCAGCTAATCTAAAGAAAATAGAATTGTTAACTAAGTATAAAATTAATGTAATTAGGTACCATACTAAATGGGATGATGCGGAGAATGGTAATAATGATACTCTTCTAAAGCTTTTAGATTTAGAATTAATAGAAAAGTATCCTTGTATGAGAATTGCTAAACTAAAAAAACCGCTGAGAGCTATTGATTTCGCAAAATTAGTTAAAGAAAGATTAAAATCTCCTTATGTTAAATTCGTAGGAAATAAAGAAAAGTTAATTGAAAGGGTTTTAATAATTGCAGGAGCTGGTGCTAAAAATATTAGCTTTTTAGACTTTGCTTTACAAAAAAGATGTGACGCTATCGTTTCTGGAGATTCTATAGCAGATACACAATACTTTTCTTATGAAAATGATTTAGTATTAATAGATCCGGGACATCAATATTTAGAACAATGGGGTATGAAATCTTTAGCTGAAATCTTAGAAAAGAAATTAAATGTTCCTGTATACTTTATAGAGAATGAAAATGTTGTTTCTGTTCTTTAGCATTCTTTTTGGAATATTTTTTGCAGAAATCGCTACTAGATTGTTGAAGCCAAAGGTTATTGTAATTATAAGAGATAAAGAGCTAAGAATACATCATTCGTACATTGCAATCCTTCTACCATTATTTATCGATAAAGTATTCTTCTTTGGAATGCTTTTAGGTATAGCGTTACATGATTTGTTAATCGAATTGAAGAAAAGGTTTAAAAAGAAAGAATTTGTAAGTTAAAATGCGAGCTCTGTTCCTTCACTCCGAGTTCCTTGAAGTAGAAGCCCGTCAAAAGGCTATACCCCAAGCCGAAGAAGTAAAAGAAAGAAAAATTTCTATCCCTGAAGAATCTCTTGTCGTTTTTGTTGCTGTAGAAAAAGGAGATGACATCTCCTTGTCCGAAGAATTGGCTAAGCACATTGTTGAGATCTCTAAGAAAATTGGTTTGAAAACTAAGAAAATCGTCTTATATCCTTATGTTCACTTGACAAACAATCCTTCAGATCCTCAAACAGCTTTACAAATTATCCTTAAGACTGAGGAAATTCTCAAGAAAGAAGGATTTGACGTAGTTCATGCTCCTTTTGGTTGGTACAAAGCATTTACCATTAAAGTAAAGGGACACCCTCTAGCAGAACTATCAAGAACTATCTTAAAGAAAGTTAAAAAGGAAGAGAAGAAATTAGAGAAAAGATTCGTCATATTATTTCCTGATGGAAGAGATTATCTTGTTGTAGGAGAAGAAGGAGATAAAGTAAAAGTAATAAAATGGAATGTTATAAAAGAAAAAGTAAAGAACTTAAATGAGATTTCAGAGAAGTTACCTGAAGTAAAGGAAGCAGAATATATTGAAAAGAAAATCTTTAACGAAGACTTTAGAAGATTATTAGATAAAGAGGCTTTGGGTAAGCCCTTTGAAGAAAAGGAAAAGAATCCTATTAATGATATTCTTAAGCGCTTTGGTTTTGAATGGGAGCCCTTATCTGACTATGGACACATGAGATATAAGCCTTATGCCTCCTTGATTTTTGATCTTGTTTCCGATTATTCCCTTCTTATAACAAAAGATCTTCCTTTTCCTGTGTTTGTTATCAAAGGAACAAACATGTTCGATCTTAATTCCGGACCCGTAGCTGAACATGCTAAGCTTTTCGGTGAAAGGATGTATGAAGTTCAAACTGATAAATCCAAATTCGTTTTAAGATATGCTGCCTGTTTTCAACAGTTCTCAATAGCAAAAGATCTCGTTATTTCTTATAAGAACTTGCCTTTTGGGATGTTAGAAATTGCAGATTCTTATAGATTTGAGCAACCCGGTGAAATAGTATTAGGTTTTAGATTAAGGAAATTTGTAATGCCAGATTTACATGTTTTCTGTAAAGACTTGGAAGAAGCCAGGAAGCTATTCTTGGTAATGCATAGGAAAATAATGGATGAAATGAAAAAGCTCGGAAGGAATTATGAGTTATTAATTAACGTTGGTTCTCCGGAATTTTATGAGAAATACAAAGAAATTATTATGGATATTGTAAGAGACGTTAACAAACCTGTTTTGATCTGTATTTACCCTCCTGCAGAAGAAAGGTATTGGATCATTAATATAGAATATCACATTGTAGATATCTTGGGAAGGCCCAGAGAAATTGGAACAACGCAAATAGATATAGGAAACGGTAAGAGGTTTGGAATAAAATATGTTGATGAAAATGGCAAGGAACACTATGTTGTAATTTTACATAACGCTATCCTAGGCTCTGTAGAAAGATATATCTATGCTCTATTCGATACTGCTTTAAGAAAGGAGAAACCAATGCTACCCTTATGGATATCACCCGTTCAAGTTAGAGTTATTCCGGTTTCAAAAAAATATTTAGATTATGCCAGAGAAATTGCAAAGGAATTAGAAAGAAATAATATAAGAGTTGAGTTAGATGATAGAGATGAGACTCTGAATAAGAAAATAATGGATGCGGAGAAACTATGGATACCTTATATTATAGTTGTTGGCAAGAAAGAAAAGGAAAAAGGAATCTTATCCGTAAGAGTAAGAGATCTGAATCAAACAAAAGAATACACTCTTCAAGAATTAATCAACGAAATAAAAGAAAAAACAAAAGGATATCCATTTAGACCGTTATATGGTCCTATGGAGTTATC
>CAZNIQ010000023.1:0-10488 GCA_964573185.1 Candidatus Woesearchaeota archaeon
GCTCCTAAAGGCAAATCTTCAAAATCTTCCCAGAAATAATAAGGAAAGTAAACTACAAAATAATGTGTTCCAGCAGGTAAATTCTCCATATAAACTGTAAAGTTCTTATAAGAATGGACTATACAGTATGGTACCCCAACAGAAGACGTAGTACCTTCCCATCTACAGGGTATCTGTATTTGTTCTCCGGAAGTTAAATTATAATAATAAACCCTTGGAAAAGCAAGTTCACAATAGGTATAATTATGATCTTGACAATATTTCATAACATCATTTAAAATTGAATCTGGAATCTCAAAATAAATCCAAGCTTGAGAAGCATTTTCAGCAAGATTTACCTCATACCATAATCTATATTTCGCATATGTTATTTTCCATGGGACAGCATTAAAATCCAAAGCAAATACAAGAGGTATTAGTAATAATAGAAACCACATAATGATTTGAGATAGAATGGTGTTTTAAATCTTATGGGGCCGCGGGGATTCGAACCCCGGACCTCCGGGTTGTGGGCCCGGCGTCATGCCGCTAGACTACGGCCCCTTTAAATTAGTTACTATACATTAGATTTTAATGTCTTTAAAGAAAGAGTTAACACTCAAAGATATAATTCTTATAACCATAAACTCAATTGTAGGGGCTGGAATTTTCTTTATACCAGAAGAAACTGCAAAATACGGTTTGATCTCAATATTAGCTTGGATTTTGATGGGTTTCTTTTCAATAGTAATGTCTTTAATAATAGCAGATTTAGTATATAAATATCCTAATGCTGGAGGTCCTTATGAGTTTGTTAAAAGAGCTTTTAACTCAAAATTCTTAGGATTCCTGACAGCTTGGCTAGAGATAATTGCTTCTTTACTTATAGTTGCAATGACTTTAACAGCATTATCTATGGATTTCCAATATTTGACTTCTTTACCAAAACATGTTTTCATTCTATTAATTATTATTCCTCTAACATATCTAGCTTATAGAGGAATTAAAACTTCAAAATACACTCTCATAATTTTTGCTGGAATAACGATAATAACGTTAATTTACGCCCTCATAGCAGGAGCTATTCTATACTCTTCTTATTTTGATACCATTATTAAAAAATTAAAGATAGGTATGTTAACTGTTCCGATATTCCTAACCATTCTGTTTAAAGTCTTTGAAGCTTATGCTGAATGGGAAGGTATAACACATTTAGCTGAAGAAACAAAGAAAAAGGAAGATGTAGCTTATGGTTTAATAATTGGAAACCTAGTTATAGTAATTATTTATTTTATACTAGCCTTTTTATTAACGGTTTTGTATGGTACAATTAATATTTTGGAAACTACATTGGGAAAAATCCTGATTATCTTAATATTGATCCAAGCCTTAGGAACAATATTTTCTTGGTTAGTGTTTATACCAAGATTATTATTTGCTTTGGGAAGAGACGAGGTAATACCTTATATCTTTGCAAGGCTTCATCCGAAATATAGAACACCGTATGTCTCAATCATTTTTGTATCAGTTCTAATACTATTCTTTTCCTTAACGGGAACGTTTTCTTTAACTCTTGAAACCCTCGTTTATACTTTATTAATAAATTATATCTTAATTGTATTGGGATATATAAAGTTAAAATTAAAGGATGAAAAGGGATTTATACCAAAGAAGTTGGGATTGCTTTTAGGATTTACAGCATTAATCGTTTTATTTATACTTGCCAGCATCAAATTAGAATATTTACCTTTGATATTTGTGTTTATAGTATTGGGAATCACTTTTTATTTAACTTATTTGATTAGAGCTCACTATAAACTAATAGAATTTGTACATGGGAAAACGTCTTTTATCTTAGATATTTTATCTCATTTCTGGATGAAAGATAAGTACATAAATGATATAATTCTGTATATTTCTCCCTTGGAGAATAAAAAAATATTAGATTTTGGATGCGGTCCTGGAAAGCTTTCCATTGAAATAGCTAAGAGATGTAAAAACTGCATAGTTTTTGCTTCAGATATATCACCTGAAATGCTTAGAAGAGTTAGAGAAAAAGTAGAAAAAGAAGGTATTCATAATATTATTTTAATTTTAGAGAAAAAAGATAGAATAAATCCACATTTCAAAGAATACTTTGATGCTATAGTTTCTATAGGTGTGCTAGGTTATATTATAAACCCGGAGATCTTCTTAGAAAACTTATCAAGGGCTTTAAAGAAAAAGGGAAAATTTATGTTTATAGAATTTGATAATGTATTTAAGATTTTTAGAGCACCAAAGTGGATATTTAACAAAGAACTTTGGGAAAAATATGGATTAAAAGTTGAATATTTAAAGGAGAAAGAGCTATTTTGGGATGTAATTTATGTCTATGGAGAGAAAGTATGAGATAGTAATAGTAAAGGAAAATGAAGAAGAGTATATTAAAGTAGCTAAAAAACTTGGGGTTAAGGATTTAGTAATGCTCTATGAGGTAAATAAACTTTCTGATTTGTCTATATTCTTAGATTACAAAAAACCTTATGATATAAACATTTATTTAGGAGCGTTAATAAGAACGAATAACAAAAAAAGAATTAGAAGGCTAGCTGTAGAGTTGTATTATAATAAAAATTTGTTTAATGATTTAATTGTTGTAGAAGCTTCTTCTCCAGATATAGTAAGATACGTTTCGGATTTAAGGTTTGTGAATATCGTAATTAATGTTGAATGGTTAGCGCAAGAGGATCATTTGCATTATAGGAAATCTGGATTAAATCATATCGTTGCTAGAAGATTAAAAGAAAATAATATTGCTTTAGGAATTCCATTCGCAAAATTAATTAACACAGAGCTTTACCTTAAAGGAAAAGTTTTTGGGAGGATTTTGCAGAATATTCAGAAATTATATAAAAAATACAGGTTTAAAATAATTATAGCCTCATTTGCTGAAGATCCTTATTTAATGAGAAGACCTGAGGATTTAATTTCTTTAGGAAGGGTATTAGGTTTAAATTATCATGAAGCTTTAGAAGCTGTAAGTAAAAATATTGAGGAACAAATGAAAAGAATAAGAGAAGTTAAAGATCCTACAACATTGGGAATAGGATTTAAGATAGTTAGATATCCATTTGAAGATTATGAAGATTATTAAAATTAAAGAAGGTTCTGCTGAAATTTTAGTTCCTGAGGAAACTTTAAAGAAGCCCTATACTGCTGTTGACGTCTTTTATAATCCAAGGATGAGAATAAATAGAGATATTTCTGTTTTGGTATTACAGGCTCATAAGAATATTGTAGGTAGAAAATTAAAGATTTTGGATGCAATGGCTGCTACAGGAATAAGATCTATAAGATTTCTTAAGGAAACAGATGCAGTTGAAGAAATAATAATAAATGATTTGAATCCAAAAGCTGTTGAATTTATTAAAAGGAACTTAGAGATAAACAAAATTGAAATTAATGAAAAAATAAGAGTTGAAAATAAAGATTGCCTAGAAATAATGTTAAAAGAGAAATTTGATTATATTGAAATAGATCCATATGGGACTCCTGTACCATTTTTGGATTTAGCTGTTAGATCTTTAAGAAGAGGTGGTATCCTTTCTGTAACTGCTACAGATGTTGCTGCTTTAACAGGAGCAAGAGAAAAAGCTTTGAGAAGGAAATATCAGGTTATAGGTTTTAAAACGGATTTCTTTTACGAATTTGGATTAAGAGTATTAGCTAAAAAAATAATAGAAATAGGTGCACAATATGATTTCGCATTAGTTCCAATCTTTGGATACTACAAAGAACACCATTACAAAATATTCTTTGTAAAGAAAGGTAGTCAAAAGCTGGCTAATGAACTTTTAGAAAATATCCGATTCATAAGTTATTGTGAAAAATGTATGTATCGTGAAATAGACGTGAACACTAAATGTAAAGTTTGTGGAAGTTCTATGAAAATTTTAGGACCAATATATACAGGTCCTTTATGGGATGAAAAATACGTGAACGAAATGTTGAGGATAGATAACCCCTACATTTCAGAAGAAACAAGGGAATTATTAAATAAAATAAAAGAAGAAATGAAGTTTAAAACCCCGTGGTATTATGATTTAAGATTCTTTGCTAAAAAATATAAATACAAGGAATTAAAGAAAATAGAGTACTATTTACAGAAATTAGAGGGAGTTCGAACGCATTTTTCAAATCTAGGAATAAAAACTGATAAAGATCCTTATGATGTAATTAAAATCTTGTCAGAAGAGGCTATCAAGTGATTGTAATAAGAGCTTAAATAATACTTTGAAAAAAGAGTTGTGATATTTGTATAAAAAGTCCATTCACTGGGAAATGCTGAAAATAAGAATACACCAGTAACATATATCCCACTCTTCCTTATTGTAGAATGATTAGCGCTTGAATAAAAATAGATGATATCAATACTTTTATTGGTCCCTATAACAAGATGCGTTTTATTTTCCCTACAATCTAATTCAATTTGCGAGCAGGATATGTTTAAATCTTGGATATTTTTTGAAAGAATAAACATCGAATAATTATCCATATAATATATTTTGACTGGAACTGCAAATAAGAATTCTGGATACTTATAATATCTGCTATATAATTCCTTAAGTTTATAAAGTGTAATAAAATCTAAAACTATGTCGTTCTTTTTAAAGAAATCTACGTATTCAAAGAATTTTTGTTGCAAGGAATATATCATTGTGAGCAAAACTATTGAAAGCAAAATTATTGATAATACTTGAAATTGGGCTTTCATTTGGAAATAAGTATATACAGATTTCTATATTTTATAGGTATTACTTCTTTGTTTTCTATACCTGATACAGTTGTAATATTCAAAGCTTCTAAGGGAAAGTAGATAGTTCCATAATTGGAAGAAATGTTACATACATTATTATTTCCTTCTCCAAGAATAACATACGCGTAACCAGTATAATTAATAAAAACAACCTTTAAATTTGTGGTAGTAATATTTATTAAAGTAGCTGTTGTAAAAGTAAAATTGTCATAATTAGTGAAGAAACTTACATTGATGGGCACATTTTTTAAAACATATATTATTTTGCTTTTGGTATAAAAACATGTTTTATCATTCTTCTTAAAGAAAGGGAGAAGGTTATAGTAACCGTCAAAAACTAATGAGACATTTGTGATGTTTGTACATACAAATCCCGTTGAATTCAATCTGTATACATAGGCAACTACACTTTTATTTATACATGAAAAGATTTCTTTTCCATTTAGATCGATAACTTTATAATTTGATGGTATTGGTAAAACAATGTATCCTCTTTTAACATAAATAGGGTACATGTATCCTACGCTAACATTAAAGCTCAGAGGTAAATGATTAAGTACAAAATTTATTGCGAAATCATTGTATTTTATCAAAGAATCCATTATAAATTTGCTTTTTAATAATTCTAACAAGTTATATGTTTTAATAATTGTTTCCCAATGAATAGAAGGATAATTAAAGGAAAGGGAGCTAGTATATGTGAGGACAAAGAACAGAAAGAGGGGAATAAAGAGCCATTCTAAAAGAGCTACTACCATAAGTATTTTATTTTTGTTGTTCATAAAAAGCTAATGATTGAATTGCTAAAGAAATACGCAAAAATATTTTTCATATTAAGTATTGCAATTTGGGCTTTCTTTTCAGGAATTATTATTTACACGAAGATAAAAACAGGAGATTGGTTTTACAAAGATTTGACTTTAGCTGGCGGAAAGAGCATTTTAATAGAGTATACTGGAAAAATAAATGTAAATAGCATAGAAAATATTTTGAGAAAAGAGTTTGGAAATGTTTATGTAAGAGAAATAACGAATATTTATAACCAACCTATTGCTATAAAGATCGATCTTCCTTATAATGCAAATGTAACTAAAGTACTTGAAGTCTTACAAAAATTTATTCAAATAAAATCTTATTCTGTATACGAATTCTCTCCTTTATTAACTACTGAATTAAGAGCCTTGCTGTATTCGATAATTCTAGCACTAGCTTTCATAAGCGCTGTAATCTTTCTAAGAATAAGAAAAATGTTACCCTCTATAACAATTATACTATCTGTAATTTATGATTTAACAAATACTCTTGGTTTGTTTGACTTACTAAAGATACCTGTTTCTTTAATGACAATCGGTGCTTTTTTAATGATCATAGGTTATGCTATAGATAATAATATCGTTTTAGCGACATACTATTTTAGGGATAAAGATCTAAAGAGAGGTTTAATTACCGGCTGGACTATGTGGGGTACTACAGTAGCTGCTTTGTTAGCAGTACTCTTATTTGTTAAACAATATGTTGTTCAACAATTAGTACTAGCACTCTTTGTTGCAGAAATATTCGATTTCATAGCATTTACATTCCTGAATACGTCTATCTATATTTTATTTGGAGAGAAGTTTAAATGATTGGACCCGCCGGGATTTGAACCCGGGGCCTCCGCCTAGCCAGGGCGGCGCTCTACCAGGCTGAGCTACGGGCCCAAGTAATTATTACTATTTTTTGTAAGCTTTAAAAAGTTGTGACCCGCTGGGGTGACGGGTGGTCATTGCTCCCACCCGCCGGTTCCGCGGGCCTTAAAAGCATTAAATAATACTAACTTTAAATGCGTTCCTTACATTATCCAGAAATCGTTAAATTATTAGAAGAAATCAAAATACTTGAAGGAGGAATTATAGATAAAATTTATTATGAAAGAACTAATACTTTCTGTTTTAAAATTTATAAAAAAGGAAATTATTTTTTAAGATACATTTTAGGTAAAGCAATATATGTTGATAAGGATAAATTTGAAAGCGCTGACCATTCTTCCATAAGAATTTTAAGAGAGATTCTTGAAAGAGAAAAAATAGAAAAAATTGATGTTATAAGAGGAGAAAGAGTAATCTTTATTGAAACTAAGAATTATAGAGTTTATTTTGAGTTGTTCTCTCAAGGAAACATCATTATAACAAATAAGAATGATGTAATAACTAATGCGTTAATTAAAAAGGATTTTGGCTGGAGAAAAATTTTTCCAAAAGAAAAATATGTTGTTACTAAAGAATCTTTTGATCCCTTTAATATTTCATATGAGGAATTTAAAGAAAGAATAAAAAGCTCTAAGAGGAAAGATATTGTAAGAACATTGGCTATCGATTTTAAATTAGGTGGTTTATATGCAGAGGAATTAATATTTAGATCAAAAATTGATAAAAGTAAAAGACCTTCAGAATTAAATGAAGATGAAATAAAAAATTTGTATGATAACTATATAAGACTGTTAAATGAAAAACAACCTTGCTTATACTCCAAAGAATTCTCATACACAAGATTGTATCATATTGCTGAAGAGCCAAGTATATATACTAATTTTAATGATGTCTTAAAAGAATATTATAATAAATATTTGAATATAAATCCTGAAGAGGAAAAAATCAAGAATATGATCCAAATTGCTGAAGAAGAGCTAAAGAAAACTGAAGAAGAAATAAAGGATCTGGAGAAAATTGGAGAGTTTTTAAAAGACTATGGATGGTTGCTAGAAGAAGTTAGAAAAATGATTCTTAGTGGGAAGACCGAAGAGGAAATAAATCAGTATATAAAGGAACTAGGGTTTGATTTTAAAGTTAAGATTAGTAAAAATAAGTTAATAATTCTTATTTAAGAACAAGAAATGTAAGGACAATGATAATTTCTACATTTTGAACAAAAAGATTTTATATAATTATCACACCAGCCACCCTTTATTCCTGCTATATAGCATACTTTATAATAAGAATCACAAAGTTCTTCGCACTCATTTTTTTCGCTACAAATATCTTTCCCGTTAAGTAAACACTGGTAAACGTCTGGACATTTATATTCCTTTCCACCAATTACAGCTTTCTTATTACAATACATTTGAATTAAAGATAAAGATTCTGTAGTCTGTATTTGTTCGCAAAGCATCCTACAGCTCTCTATAAAACTTTGGAGTTCCGCTTGTGTTCCTTGTTCGTAGAAACTCTTTGTTCCTTTGGAAAAAACATTAAAAAACATCCCTATTACAGCAACAACAACTGCTAAAACTAAAATAACTGTAGCAATTAATCTTATTGGTAATTCAGTTCCTTTCATACTTTATACAAAGCCGTATTCTTCATTTGAAAAATTTTATATAATACTTCTTCCTTGGCTTTGAAAGGTTTCCCCTTATATCCACAATCTAAACATTCCCAAATATCATTATCTGGAAATAGTAAAACCATTCTAGAACTCCCACATTTTGGGCATATAACTTTCATAAAGATATTAACTTTAGGAAAAATAAATGCTTTTGTTAAACAATGATGTTTTTCTTTTCAAGGAAATCTAACCAGCCGTTAAATAACTCTTCAGGATCTCCAAAAGTTTTTACTACTTCCAAAGTTTTTTCAGATTCGTAAAACCTTGGTTCTGCTTTTGCTTCTTTTCTGTATTCATATAATAATCTTAAGCTTTCTTCAACTTTAGAGTAATCTAATAAAGGTTCTAGCCACTTTCTATGAAATCTGCACACCCCTAAATTATTTAATTGATATTCTCTTATCATTCTTTGATATACAGACTCGTATGTAACTTTTTTGGAATAATCTGTTAAATACGTTCCAGGAATAGCTGTTGGTAAGAAGAATCCTAGAGAATGGTAATAATTGGGTGTCATATCATATTTTTCTCCGAAGACCAAATAAGTAACGTGGTCTCTAAAATCAGAAGATCTTACGTTCTCTATTTCAATATCTCCGTAAGCAATTTTCTTAATTAGTTCTCTAACATCATATTCCGTTTCTCTATTTATATCCAAAATTTCTTCTTTCTCTAAGATTCCTGCTAGGACATGTCCTAAATATATAGCATCAAAGCCATAAGAATCTCCAGTATAGATATTCCAAATAACTTTTTCTCTATCAAAGATACCAATAAAAGAACCTAGTCCATTTGCAGGCTCATAATCTATTTTTATTTTCTTCTCATATTTCTTACAAGCGGCAGGACATCTCTCACCACAAGTTCCAGAAATTGGCTTATAACCTTCTAATAATTTCCTTATTTTATTAGTTAAATCTACTCCTTTCAGTATATTTTGCCAATTATACATTGGTAACGAAGATCCATAATGTTCGTAATTTCCTAAAAATGTCCCTTTCTCTCTATATTTTTTCGTAGCTCCTATAATATCTACTCCTTTCGGTATTTCGTATTCTATCTTCTTTTGATCACCCCCCACAGCTAAACCAACAATATTATGTGCTCTTAGTAATACAGATCCCCCACCGCCTCTTCCAGCAAAATCATGCTCAGATACTATTGCTCCAAAAGATGTTGTATAAGAAGCTACTCCAACTAAAGCTATTCTAAAAGGAGTTTTACCATAATATTCCTTTAAGCTTTCCTTTAGCTTTTCCGTTTTTTCAAAAACATTTTCAGGTATCTTCTCTTCAAAAATAACTACTTCTTTATTCTTAATAACTATAAAGGAAGGTTTCTTTGCTTTTCCTTCTATAACTATAGCATTATAACCTGCTCTTCTTATATATTCCCCGAAACCTCCTAAAGTAGAAGAGTGCAAACCACCATGTAAAGGAGATCTAAAAACAATAGTACATCTATAAGATCCAGGATATTTTAAACTGCCCGCTCCAAAAATTATTACATTGTTCTTATGATAAACGGGGTATTTATAACTCTTGTAACGTTCTAAATGCAAATGTATTCCCAAATCTATAATACCTTGAAAATCTAAATCTTCTGTCCAGAAATCGGGTTTCTCTACATTAATAAATAAAACCTTCATAAATTAATTAAAATCAATGTTATTTTAAAATTTAAATGATGAATAATCCCATTTCAGAAAAATGAAGAGACTACTGGGGCCTGAAATAATAACATTTCTCCTATTTCTCTTATCTTACATATTAATTAATAATGTTTGCATAGTTTATGACGGAGATACATTTAGAAAAGGTCTTTATGTATATAGGATCATAGGAATTGATGCTCCTGAATACAAAAAGAAGCAAAAGGAATGGGTAATAGAATTTATATCCAATATACTTAATGTTCCTGAAAGAAAAATAAATATTTCTTGTTTAAACCTATATGGGATAAAAGCAAAAGAGGAACTAGAGAAACAAATAAATTTCTTTTGTTTTAATATAAAAGTAATTCCAGTTAAGAAGGATAAATACGGAAGGATTTTAGCTTATGTTTATAAGGATACTACTGATATTGGAGAGGAACTTATAATAAAAGGTTTTGCTATTGTTTATCCTTTTGAGGAGTTTGAAAAGAAGGAAGAGTATTACAAGGCAATGTATTATGCAATAAAAAATAAAGAGGGGTTATGGGGTTGTATCATAAAATGAGGAGTGATTATACTTTATGGGGTGCTATAAGGTTCATACTTTCTATAGCGATTCTTGTTACGTTCTTTATGATAATATTCAATGCTTTTGGTGTAATAAAGAAAACGGTATTATATAAAAAATATTATA
>CAZNIQ010000024.1:0-10419 GCA_964573185.1 Candidatus Woesearchaeota archaeon
AAAGATTTCAAAAATAAGCTTTAATGTGTAGCATAAAATCTTGAGATTGAAAATTAAAGAGAAGTTGGAAATGCTTGCATCTTATATTATGTCTTTGTTAAACAATAATGTTAGACAAAACTTTATCTCCTATTGCAATGAACTATTATAATTATGAAAAAAGATGTAGAGAACGAGATAAAGAATATCCTGCGTCTTGAACTTAAAGATATATTAAAAGAATTAACAATAATTAGGGAACTAGAGATTTCTAATAAAGATTCTAAGGAATTTTATATATGGAAAGAACTATATGCTTATGTATTGGAGTACTTACAATTATTGCAACAATGCAAGAAGTTTATCAAGCAAGGGAAGGACATACCACCTTTTTTACGACAACGAATAGGATTATTAGCAGAGGCTATAGTAAATACTGGATATAGTTATATTACGGGATCTCCTATAGTACCTTGGGATGCATTAGTAAAAAAAGAGTATGTTATACTGGAAAATGCAGAAAAAATTCATAATACATTATTAAAATTACAGGCCCTTGCATTAAGAGATCTTTATAAAGAAAATATTTCTAATAAACATTTTCTAGAGAAAAAGGCACATGAACTTTTGAGATTAGAATTACAAATAAGAGCATTCCTAAAGGAACTTGAACATGATATGTCAAAACTTAAAAAGATTATAATAGGTCGTACTCTTAGAAGTTTATTCATATTTGATATATATCTTAATAAGGAAGTACAGGAGCAGATCCCAAAAATTAGAAAAATAACAAGAGCAGGTTATGTTATCAAGTTTCTAGACGGAACAGTAAAATTCTACGAGCAACAAGCAGCTTTGAAGGTCATTAATGAAACCATAAAACATTTACAAAGGCTAGCAAGATTACTATTTTATGCTATACATACAATAGAAAATGATGAAAAACTCTTAAAAAGACTGTATGAACAGTACAAGAAGTTATATAAGAGCTTGGCAGAATTGGAATCTAATTTTAAAAAATAATCTTTTCTATTTCTTTTATCTTTTCAGGAAATCCGTCCCCGTCAAGATCAATTCCCTGAATAATTATATAAAAGTCTTTGCTTAAATCTAGCTTTTCTTGAATAAAATATTTAATTGCGAGTTTCGTTCCGATAGCTCTCTTTCCAGCTAATACTATTATTCTTTTATCTTGATCCCAAGGGTTCTTTATATTCGCTACTAACCCCGTATATTCGTCGGAATATCTTCTATCTGTAAATTCTGAATATAAATCCCAATTATATTCTTGTAAAAATCTTATTTTCATTACAGTGTTTAATTTGTAAGTTACCATATTTGTAACTGGACCTCCCAAAACTATTAGATTTTCTTTCAATAAATTTTCTTTAATCACATCTGTATCCAGCTTAATATATTCCGTATATTTTGATTTATCGAAGAACTTTCCCAGATATGACATTAAAAATCCAACATAATGTATATCTCTTGCAGAAGCTGAAAAAGGACCATGAGGGAACGGAGCACCTACTACTATCAAGGAGTTCAATGTTTTATCTTTAACAAAAGGTTCTAAGTCTTTTTTAGCATAGGTCTCCATCGTAAAATCTTCTTTCTCGTTTATAAGTACTACATATGCTTTATATGCTTTATAAACAACTTTATTTTCAACCTTCTTAACTTCTATAAAATCCTTAAGTTTCTTGTTTATATAATATGATAATAATTGCGGATAAATATTCAGCTCTTTTGATAGTTCAGAAAGGGAATATTCCTTTTCAGACAATTTCTTTAAAATTTTCAACTCTTTTTCTCCAAAAATTTTTACCTCCTTTGCGTAAAAACCTTTATTATCTTTTATTACTATCATTAAAAATAACTTTTGTATCTAGTTTAAAAAAGCTTTTTTTAGAAAAGGGCTGTTTGAAAATATGCCTTTTATAAACCATTTATAAAGTATTAAATAGAATATTTTAATGTGTGGAATACTTGGGATTGTTAGCAAGAGACCTATACCTGTTTTAGAAGCTCTTCAAAGATTGAAAAGATTAGAATATAGGGGTTATGACTCGTGCGGATTTGCAACAAAGGAAGGTTTTATGTTAAAAAGGAAGGGGGAAATAGATGATCTAATGAAAGAAGTAAAGGAAAAATACCCAAACTTGAAATCAAATATAATTATAGCACATACTAGATGGGCAACACATGGAAAAGTAAATGATATAAATGCTCATCCTCATACAGATTGTACAGGGAACATTTTTGTCGTACATAATGGAACAATAGATAATTATGAAGAGCTTAAACAAGAGTTAATAATAAAAGGGCATAAATTTATTTCTGAGACGGATACAGAAGTAATAGCACATTTTATTGAAGATAGAATTAGGGAAGGAAGGGATTTAAAAGAAATTGCCAAAGAGATATTCAATAGATTTAAAGGAACATATGCTATCTTGGTTTTATTTAGAAATAGAAATAAATTATGGGCCATAAAGAATGGAAGTCCTTTAGTCTTGGGATTGGATAAAGATACTGTTTATATTGCGAGCGATGTATATTCTTTCCTAGATAAGACGCAAAAAGTGATAGTTCTAGAAGATTACGAATTCGTTGAGATTGAGATATGAAAATCAAAATATATAACAAAGAAGGTAGAGAAATTAAAAAGGAAGTGAAAATTTTGAAATGGGTTAATTTTGAGGAGAAAAAAGATTATGAACATTATATGTTAAAAGAGATCCATGAGCAACCAATTGTTTCAAAGATATTAATAGATTCTTTAGAAACCGAACAAAATGATATTGTTAATGAATTCGTGAATGAAATAGAAAAATCATCTAAAATAGTTTTCATAGCTGCTGGGTCGTCCTACCATGCATCCTTGATAGGTGCTTATTTATTAAGAAAACTTGGATATGACGCATTTGCAGTTATAGCTTCAGAATATGATGAATGGATTAATTATAATAAAGATACATTGGTAATTGCAGTTTCCCAATCTGGAGAAACGATGGACGTTATATTAGCATTAAAGCATTTGAGGAATAAAGTTAGAAAAATTCTGTCCGTTGTAAACGTACCATATTCTACTATTCAAAGGATGTCGGATTTTTCTTTAGAAATAAAGGCAGGTCCTGAAAAAGCTGTTGCCGCAACAAAAACATACACAAACCAAGTAATCACATTCTTGTATTTAACTAGGGAACTTGGAATGAAAATAGGAATAGAAAAAATACCAAAGAAAATAAAATATGTCATTGAGAGGAACGAAGAATTAATAAAGAAAATTGCAAAGGAATGGAAAAATGAAAAAGATATTTATATTTTAGGAAGAGGAATAAATTACTTTGCTTCTTTGGAAATAGCATTAAAATTAAAAGAAATATCCTATATCCATGCAGAAGCACTTCCCGCTGGAGAGCTTAAACATGGCACATTAGCTTTAATAGAACCAGGTGTCAAAGTTATAGCATTGAATCCTGACTGGGATGATAGAATTAAAACAAATATTGAAGAAGTAAAATCAAGAGGTGGTGTAATTTTAGATATACCTCATGATTTCGATATTCTATATGGCAGATATGATTTCCCTATTTATTCTGTAATTATCGGGCAATTACTTACGTATTATATTGCAAAAGAGAAAGGATTACCTATAGACAAACCAAGGAACCTTGCTAAAAGCGTTACAGTTTTATAAAAATTGTTTTAATTCTCTTAAAAAATTCTTTTTAAAATATATTATGCTGTAAAACTTTCTTTTAAAAAATTTATAAATTAATTAAAAAAGTTGTTTTTAATGAAAAGAGCATTAGTTATAGGTAGGGGTGTACAGGGAAGAAGATGGATCATGAACCTTCAAAACTTAGATTATATTGTTGAAGCTTATGGCAGGGACTTTAAAGAAAAAAGCACACAGCAATATTATGATATTATTGTAGTTGCAGTTCCACATTACGCTTTCTTAGAAGTATCAGAAGAACTAGCAAGGAGAGGGATTACTGCTAGGAAAGTAATTATAGAGAAACCGGGTGCTTCTAATTATGATCAATTTATGAGAGTAAGAGAAAATCTAAACAAAGTAGGATATGCGGAGATGTTTTTACCTTTGTATATACAGTACGGGTTTAGAAAACCGAGGGTTGTAAGGTACCTTGTGAAGCTTGATAAAAATGAAATCAAATTTATAGACAAAAAAAGAGAGGTGATTGTTTTAAGGAGTGGCAGAGAGATTGATTTAAATATTTTGAGAGACCTCTTTTGGCATCCTGCAAGTTTATATAGATTTCCTTTCGTGACTTTAGAATACAAGGTAATACACGGAGAAAATTTGTATACTATTTATGCTTTGAAAGGGGAGGGATATATCTATGTTGGTAGGCATCCAAAGAAAACGGAGAGAAAGATAGATGGAGAAAATGTAGAATTTGAAAATCCAATGAAAAAACAATTAGAAGAAGATTTTGAAATGTTAGCATTAGAAAGGTTACCTATGAGTATCTGGCTCGCTTTAGAAACTTTATTAAAAGATGAAAGCTATAGTTCTGGCAGCTGGTGAAGGTACAAGACTATATCCTCTATCGTTAGAGAATTCTAAGGTATTGATACCAATACTTGGTAAGCCATTTATACAGTACGTTATTGAAGAATTGCAAAAAGTATTTGATAAAAATGACATAATTTTAGTTATAAATAAAAAAATAGAGAAAGATATTAGGAATTTGGGAGTTAAATATATTGTACAAAAAATATTTTATGGTACTGCAGCTAGCGTTTATACAGCTAAAATATTAGCAAGAGATGAGGATGTATTTATAATAAATGGAGATAATTTTGTCCCAGCAGATGAAATTAAAAAATTATTGAAATATGAAAATGCTATAGCTGCCATAGAAGTTGAAGATCCTAGAAAGTATGGTATTTTTGTTTTAGACAAAGATGATAATCTCATAAAGATAATAGAAAAGCCTGAGAATCCCCCCTCAAATCTAGCTAATGCAGGAGTATATAAGTTCTCTTCATATATATGGTATTATGTTGATAAGCTTATTTCAGCAGAACTCGTTTCTGAAAGAGGAGAGTTTGAAATAACGGATGCGATAAATATGATGGCAAGAGATTTCAAAATAAAGGTTGTAAAGATAAGAGAATGGTTGCATTTAAGCAAGCCGAAAGATATATTTAATATATCAAAATATTTCTTAGAAAAGAAATATGAAGAGCTAAAAAGAAAATATAAGGAATATGGTTATTCATATCAGAAGGGATTCTTTGTAGATAATGAAAGCGATATTAGAAATGTTTCTTTAAAAGGAAAAGGTATTATTGAGAAATCAACCATATACAATACTATATTAAAAGGAAACATATTTTTGTCAAAAACAGAAGTTTATTTATCGTATATTGAAAATAGCTATATATGTTGCTCGAGTATTGAGCAGGCTAACTTAAAGAATTGTGCATTATTAAAGAATGTAAATGTAAAAGCATTCAGCATGATTCATGAGAGTATTTTGAAAAATACACAAATTCAAGAGAACAACAAAATAAAGAGAAAAGCTATTGAAGGAGAGAAAGTATTTCCTTTACAATGATAATAATAGGAATTTTAGGATACGGTAGAGGGGAAAGAGATAGGAGGAAGTTTGAAAAAATAAATTTATATAGAACTTTGGCTGCAATAAGAATATACAATCTATTAAAAACAAACAATGTTTTATTCGTTCCATTAGGAGGTAAAAATACAGATATAATTGAATACTCCGAGAGCGAATATATAAGAATGCTTTTACAAAAAGAAGGTATAGGAAATATTGATGTGGGATACAGTAGGCCTGCAAATACTTGGGGAACATATGCAAATATAAAATATTTGTGTATATTAGCCAAGAGGTATAATCCAGAGCTCCTTATAGCTTCTACAGATGCAGGACATGCTCCGAGGGTTGCTTCAACAATGGCACAGATTTGTTATTTGGAAGAAAAAATTCCAATATATTCTGCTGTAGTTATGGCTCCAATATCCTATGATAACTGGAAATACGGAAGTCCCATAGTTCTCGAGGGGGAACTAGCTATATATGGTAAAAAGCTCGTAGAGTTGTATAGAAAATTAAAGAAGGAAGGAAGAGAAAAAGAACTATTGAGTAAACTAGAAAAGATATTAGAAGAGTTTGATCACCACTCGTAAAACCTGTCCGGGTTCGGAAACAGATAATCGGATAGGATTTTGCTAATAAATTTTTTAATATATTTAGAGTACTTATTTGTGATTGGGGCTTCTATATGAACCACTATTTTATTTTCCTTCTCCTCCATTTTTATTTTTAAATCAGAATTCATAATAATTCTTTTGGAAGAATAGAACATCTCCTCTTCATCTTGGACCTCTACTTCCTCTTCAATTTTATTATTATCTATGTATAAAAACATACCATGTCCTTCAATTACATAACTATTATTATTACACCTTATTTTAAATCCATTAATTTTTCTATTGCAAAGTTCTCTAAATAAATTACTGTCTCTTGATTCTAAAGCTCTTAGTAAGAGCTCCAGAGACATAAGGTTTATATAAGGAATAAGTATTTTATCAATATCGTTGCATAACTCCCTTTCGGTAGAAAGAAATACAAGATAACATCTTCATCCTCTTCATACTTTAGATTTTCCGGCTTAACAATAGCTTTTCTTTTATCTCCAGAACATGATAATTCCGGTAATTTCTTTACTTTAAAATCTTCTAAAGATATTCCTTCTTCTTTTAATATTTTTTCATATATTTCTTTAATAAAACCTGGGTATTCATTTAAATTTGTTTTAAATCCTATTATTGGTAATTCTAAATCCTTTATTAAATCGTAATTTAACCATTTTTTTGGAAAAGCTAGCTTACCAAAAGAAAATTCTATTTCTCTATATTCTGAAGTTTTCTTGATTATCTCGCTTAAGGCTTTGTTAAAAATATGAGATTGATAAGAATGTACAAATAAAAGCAATAATTTTTTATGCAATTTTCTCAAGGCATTAGCATAATCTTTTGGATGATGAACTAAATAATTTAGAACTGCTAATTCTACGTCTAACCATTTTGGAAATTTCCTTAAAGCTTCTCTGAACTTTCCCCAGTTCTCTTTTAACCATTTACGAGCTTCAGTTGCTTTCGGATTCTCTTTTTCAGAAGTGTATGTTAATAATATTTTAGCAGCTTCCTCTAGATTTCCCTTAAGAATAGCTTTCCCAATTAAATGATTTATTGCTCTTATATCGCCAAATCTTTGTTCATCAAAATAATTTGGCATTCCATATTTTTTTACTAAATCTATATTTTCATAAAAATTTTTTCTTTCCTCTTTAGAAATTTCTCTAACAACAATTCTAAATTCGTTTCCTTTTAATAAGTCCGTAGAAACTGGTTGATCAAAATGCCCTATGTACTTTAGTTTTACATTTTTGAAATCATAGAAATCTTTTCCTTCAAAATTTTTAATTGAAATATATTGTTCTGTAACAGCTTTTTTATCTTTTTCTCCAGCAAAAGAAATTCTCTTTTTAGATATTCCTAATTTATTTCTTATTATTTTAATAGCCCTTATAGTACTTAAATTTCTCTTCCACATTAAATACCAAGCAAAGTTACCGGTATTTTTTGGTAGTTCCAAAACCTCTTTAACATAAAAATCTTCTGGATATTTTTTGATTATCATTTTATTTTTGGTAAAATTATTCCTTTTAAATTTTCGTAAAAACCGTAATAATATAATTTAGCAACTATTGCACACAACCAAGCATCATATTCGTGTTTGTTTCTAAAATATAATTTAAAAAGCTTATAATTGAACCTCAAAATTCTTTCCACTGCTCTTGGGAACGTTTCTATTACTTTAGATTTTATTTTAGATATCAATTTTTGAGCTCTTAAGCTTAATTCTTGCATAGATTTCAAGGACAAAGGCAAAACATGAAATCCTCTTTTAATTAATTCTCTTTCAGCTTCTCTAAAAGGAATTTCTATATTTAGTGGAGCATCAATAGCTACTATTAATGGTTTATATTTATTAATTAAATCTAAAATTTCCTCATCCTTAAAAACTGTAAAGCAACTTAATTTAGAATTTAGAACACAAATCCCTGTAGGATTCTTATTTTTTGCCGCAAGATCAATACCCATAAATATCATAAACTTTTGTTCTAATCTTCTTTTTAATGCTTAATGAGAAAATACTTAAGCTGTTCTATTCTAGATTCAAAGATTTTAATGAGGTACAAAAACTAGCTATTCCTGAAATTCTGAAAGGAAAAAATACTTTAATCATAGCTCCAACAGGTGCTGGGAAGACCGAAGCAGCAGTATTACCTGTTTTTCATAAGATTCTTGAGATAAAGGAAAAGGAACAGCCTAAAGGAATTTTAGCTTTGTATATTACACCTTTAAGAGCTTTGAATAGAGACCTTTTAGATAGATTATACTGGTGGTGCGAAAACTTGGGAATTTCAATTGCGGTAAGACATGGAGATACTCCTCAATCTGAGAGAGCGAAACAATCCAAAAAACCTCCCGAATTTTTGATTACAACCCCAGAAACCTTTCAAATTCTTTTTACAGGAAAAAGGTTAAGAGAACATCTCAAAACAATAGGATTTGTTATTATTGATGAATTACATGAATTATTGGATGATAAAAGAGGAGTACAATTATCTTTAGGATTAGAAAGATTAGTTAATTTTGCAGGAGAATTTCAAAGAATAGCCTTATCTGCAACTATAGGAGATCATGAATTAGCTGCTAAGTTTATCTTTGGAAATAGAGATTATACTATAGTTCAATGGTACGGAAAGAAAAAGTATAAAGTTGAAGTTTTATATCCAGAAATAACAAGAGAAGATGAAGATTTGGCTAAAAAACTGGGCTGGCATCCCAAAGTTGTTTGGTCCATTAGAAAGATAAAGGAGATACTGGATTCCGTTAGAACTGCAATTATTTTTGTGAATACAAGGGAAATAGCAGAGTTATTGGCTTCTAGATTTAAAAGGCTTTATCCAGAATATCCTATAGAAATACATCATAGTTCCTTATCTAGAGGAGTAAGGGAGAGAAATGAGAAGTTATTAAAGGAGGGAAAATTGAAAGCCATAATAGCTACATCATCTTTAGAGCTAGGGATTGATATCGGACACGTAGATTTGGTTATACAATATATGTCCCCTAGACAGGTTACAAGGTTAGTCCAGAGAGTAGGGAGGGCAGGACACAAATTAGAAGAAGAATCCAAAGGAGTTATAATAACAATAGATCCGGATGATTATTTTGAGAGCTTGGCGATAAAGGACTTAATAGAAGAATAAAATTATTAAATGATTAAGAAGGGGAGTTCTATATGGAAGCTACGCCTATTAAAAATATCTTTGAAGCATACGCATATTACGCACAAATTCTTTTGGGACCGGAGATATTACAGTATACTAACAAAACAATATTAGGCTTTTTTTTCTTTGCAATTACCACAATAATTTTTTATCATATAATAGAAGAATTTCTTAGTTTCGTGCTTAGAGAATCGCCATATGGAGAACATTTAAATAAAACCAAAAAAGCAATTGCAGCATTAGTTACTTTATTAGCAATATTTTCTGTAAGTTTCTTTAAAGCAATGTTTACCTTCGGTTTAATCTTAGCTCTTTTAGCAATGGGTTTTATAGTGTATATAATATTCTTTGGATTGTTAAAACACGCCCCAGTAATAGAAAAATTTTCTCCATGGATTTCTCTTGGTATAGCAGCTGCCTTTGTTAGTTGGATAGTTTATGATCGTATAACAGCAAATATAGCTAAAGTAGCTCCACCTTCTCCAGAAATAGCACTCTCCATTGATTGGATAGAAACTTTACAATGGGTCGTTATAGGTATTTTATTCTTACAAGCTTTGAGAGATCATTTCCGTATTAAGGAAATAGGAGAACGTGTTGGTAAGGTTAGCAATCTGTTTAGAGGTTTTATAGAAAGGACTGCAGAAAGAACAAGAACACCTTTGATAGAAGAGATCACAGAGGAAGAGAAGGAAATAGAACATCTAGCAAAGACTGCGGAACAAGAAGAAAAGGCCATACAACAAATAGAGAAAGAAACAAAAGAAGAAGAGAAAATATTATTAAAAATAAAAGAATATATAGAGAGAGGAGAAACCCCACCAAGGGAATTACTTCGAAAGGCTCTTGAAGAAATACAACATCTTAAAAGGTTATCAGAACAGTTAAAAGAATTATCAGTTGTATCCGAAAGATTTGATAAAAAGATAGAAGAAAAAGCAAAATGGATTTTAGATGAACTTAATAAGTATGGTATTTCACAGTATACTACGCAAGATATCACAACAATTTTAAGAAAGCAATTACAAGAAGAAGAGAAAATAAACAATCTTATACAAAGATTACTTAGAG
>CAZNIQ010000025.1:0-10098 GCA_964573185.1 Candidatus Woesearchaeota archaeon
TATTCGGTCGTAGATTATTCCATTTTCAACATATTTTTCTTTAAATTCTTCAAATGTTTCAAAGTATTCTGAAATTCTTGTCTCTAAAATGTTTTCATATACAGCCCTTTCAATTAATCTTTGATTTACATTTAGCATTTCCGCAATTTCTTTAACAGATTTTCTTGGATATAACCCTATTGCAACCAACTTGGCTTCTTTTCTTTCTTCTCTATTTACAATTTTTCTTCTTAAATATTCTGCTACGACTAAACCTTCTCTTTGTTTTAAAGAATAAGCATATCCTATTTCTGTCAAGAATTTATAAACATCCTTTTCAGATTTCAGGTATAATCTATACATTACTTTTCCATCATATTCTTTCACTTTGTATATTTCAGATTCTATTCCAAATTCTTTCAATATTTCTTTTATTTCTTCTAAGAATTTAACTAAGTTTTCTTCTAATTCTTTTACTTTTACAAATGTTAAACTTATCTGTAAAGCTGTTTTACCTTTAACTATTGGCTTTGAACCGTCTGAACCAAATAAACCTGCTAAGAAATTTGCTTTAACCCATTTTGGGCTTTCCTTTAACCATTCTGGTATTCTGAATTCTGCTTTTGTTTTCTCACCAACAGGAGCTCCCAATTTAATTAATAATAATGCAAAAGCTTTTGAGGTAATCTTAATAGAATATTCTTTTCCTTCAGTTTCATATTCATAACCCCAAGGAGATTTTATCTTTATTTTTCTTTTCCTTTCATAAATTCTTGAAGCTTTAATACTTAATTTTTCTAGATCTCTTCTTAATTCTTCCAATCCTTCCTTTTCACCGTAGAACCAAACAATATATCTTTCTCTCTTCTTCCCTCTCTCTTCTGTTATTATTCTAGTTATGCATCCATCTCCAATTAGATAACCTAAAATTCTAGCAAGGATTCCAATTCTTAAATCATTTGATTTCAAAGGTAACAATTTTCTTTCTTTAAGATACTTAATTATTTGTGGGTCATATCTTTCGAAATCTTTTTCAGTTAAAATTACTTTTTCTTTTGGTTTTTCAAACTCAACACCTTCAAATGGGTAAACAGCTATATACTCTCCTACTTTTAGTTCTTTAGCTAATTTCCATCCTTCTTTTGTTAAAACTGGATGATCAAAAGATAATTCTAGTTCCCTTCCAGTTTCTGTTTTTATCTTTATTATGAACTCGTCAGAGGGTCTTTCAGATATAAATAAAATTCTGCTTCTCTTTTCCTTTGTTCTTAACTCTACTTCATTTAATAAAGGTATTAAATCTTTTATTTTAATTCTAAAACCTAAATCCGTTAGTACTTCGGTATTTCCAGGCAAGCAATTAATATCAAAGCCTATTCCGCCAGGAGTAATTATTCCTTCATTTAAATCAAAAGCAGCAACACCTCCAATTGGAAAACCATAACCTTGGTGTCCATCGGGCATTACGATCATCCATTTTTGAATACCCGGTAATGTAGCAACATTTCTTGCTTGTTCTAACGTTTTATCTTCTTGCATTTTCTTAAGTAGTATTTCTGAAGCATATATTCTTGCAGGAACTCTCATTGGGGGCTCTTTTGGTATTTCCCAAATAAGATCAGAAACTTTTCTCAGCTTAATGTACATAAAAATAACTATGTTATAAACTTTTTAAAGATGAGGAGGGGCACACTCTCTGAGAATGATGAGAGGAGCGAGAGCCGAATACTTCTTGTTCGTAAAATAAAAGATAAGGAAGCGTACCCACCAAAAGAAGACTCCTTCTTATTACAAAAATATGTTAAAATTTTTGCTAAAGGAATAGTTTTGGATATTGGCACTGGTACTGGAATTCAAGCAATAACAGCAGCTTTAAAATCTAACGTCAAAAGAGTAATAGCCTCTGATATTGATAAAGATGCATTGATTATTGCAAAGTTTAATTCTGAGCTAAATGGAGTTTATGAAAAGATAATTTTTGTCCAATCCAACTTATTCGAAAGAATTCCAAAAATAAAATATGATACTATTATTTTTAATCCCCCATATTTACCTGAGGAAGGAGTAGAGGATTATAAAACAAAACTTTGGACGGTTGGAGGTGAGGAAGGAAATGAACTTATCTTAAGGTTTTTAGAAGAAGCTTGGAAATATTTATATAAAAATGGCATTATTCTTTTAGTTTTTTCATCTTTAAGCAATCCTAAAAAGATATTATCTTTTGCAGAAGAATTAGGATATTCATATAAGCTTTTAGAATCTAAAAGATTTTTCTTTGAAGAAATCTATGTTTACTTATTCAGCAGGTCTCATGATCATCATCTTTCAGCACAGGAAACGTTCATCACCGAAGGTTGGCATTCTCATATTTATTTAACAGATAGAAATACTATTATAAAAAAGTTTAAAGAAAATTTAAGGTTAAACTATGAAAAGGAAAAATATTTTTTATTAAAGCTAAAGGATTTCGATTTTACTCCAAAGATTATAGATTTTGATGATAGCGAAATGAAAATAGAAATGGAATATATTAAAGGAAAAACATTGAAGGAAGTTATTAAAAAAGGAAAGTTAACTGTCGATTTAATTAAGGATATTTTGGAGATTTGTTACACGCTAGATAAATTGAGAATAGATAAAGGGGAGATGAATAGACCATGGGAACATATAATAATTTCAGATAGAATTGTCTTTATTGATTGGGAGAGAGCTAAAGAAACTAGAAAGCCTTCTAATGTAACAAATTTTCTACAGTTCTTACATAAAATTAAATTTATTGATATAACAAAAATAAAAGATATTTTAAGGAAATATAAGAAAACCTATGATAGAAAGTATATTTTAGAGATAATCAGAAATCTAGGATAATTTTTCTAGTACTTCTTTTGCAATTTCTTTTATCTTTTCATCTTTTACATTTTCTAAAATATATTCCCAAACATTTTTTGAAAAATTATAATTAACCAAAATCTTAAGTAAACAATCGTAATACTTTTTATATTTTTGGTATTTTTCACTTTCTTTTTCTGGTATACTTAAAAGTTTATTTTTGATCTGCTCATATAATTTAAATCCTAGTTTTACGTCTAGTAATCCATTTGGAACAAACAAATCTATTAATACTTCCTCAAAATCTGGAGGTAAGTTAATTTCGTTATAGTCAAATAATATATGCAACAGTTCATGTAGAAATCCGGAAAACTTTTCTTCAACACTTCGTCTTTCGTTTTTACCAGCTGATTGGAAAATTATATATCTGTCCTTATATACAAGTGCACTTCCAAAAGATATCGTAGGAGAAAGATTATAAACTAAGTAAACTTCTACTTCATTAGGGAATTTCTTTATCAAAAAAGTTTCCTTAATTATTTCTAAAGCTTCTTCTATTTTTTCATTATAAAAGCCTTCAAATTTATTTTTCAATTCTATCAATTCTTCCTTTATTTCCTCAAACCATTCAATTTTATAATCTACTTTTATCTTTTTATCAAGAATTCCTAATAAAAATTCCTTTCCTTTTCCCTCTAAACATTTAGAACGAAATGTATATACCAACTTTGCTAATTTAAAATCTAGGAATTGAAAAAATAAAGGATCTAGATTTATAATATGTGATCTATATAATAATGAAGCCAATTGTGCTTCTTTAGAGACAACTACCTTTACTTTCATTAAAATTTATCGAAAATTTCATTGTTTATAAATTTTGTTCAGGAGCTTAGAGGCTCATCAATAATCAGCTCCGCCTGAAATCATCATTTAAAATTATTTTTATATTTAATTTTAAATGCTTGTAGACACACATTCGCATATCTTTTTTTATAAAGAGAAAGTTGATGATGTAATAAAAGAATGTAAGGAAAAAGGAGTTAAATACATTGTTGAAAATGGTTTGAATGTAGAAACTAATAGAATTGTTTTAAATGAAGCTAAAAAATATGATATTGTTCTAGCAGCCTTAGGATTTCATCCAGTGGATATCTCAAAGGAAAAAGAAGATATTATTGAAAAAGAAATAGAATTCATTAAAGAAAATAAGGATAAGATTGTTGCCATAGGAGAAGTTGGATTGGATTATTACTGGGTAAAAGAAAAAGATCTACAAGAGAAGCAGAAAAAATATTTATATAAATTTATTGAACTAGCAGAAGATATTAAAAAACCTTTGATAGTCCATTCTAGAAATTCTGAAAAAGACATTATAGATATTCTAAGCACAACAAAAGCAAAAGTTATTTTACATAGTTATATGGGGAGGATTTCTTATGCTAAAAAAGCTATTGATTTTGGATTTTATTTTTCTGTCCCATCTGTAGTTTACAAAAGAAAAGATTTGCACAGATTAATAGAGGAAATTCCTTTAGAGTTAATTTTAACTGAAACAGACTCTCCTTTTTTAGATCCAGTAGGTTACAGAAATAATAAGCCATGGAAAGTAATTTACGGTTTAGAAACAATTACTAAAATAAAAAAAGTTGATTTAGAAGAATTAAAGGCAATAATAATTAGAAATTTTGAGAAAGTATTTCAAGTAAAAGTTTAGAATTTAATACCTCTGGATGAAAAGTGAAACCATAAATCTCTCTGTTTTTTACCTTAAAAATCGCTGGTTCATCTTTAACATATCCTAAAATTTCAAAATTTTCGCTTAAAACAGGATACCTCACTATTAAAAAATAAGCTCTAAATTTGCCAAAAATAGAATTTACATCATAAACTCCAATAAATCCTTTTTTCTTTAGTTTACCCCCAAATGTTAATGCTATTATTTGAGATCCTGCACCTACTCCTATCACTTTCTTATTCGTATTTTTAATCCATTTGAACTTATCTAAATAGTTTAAATATTCAAAATCTTTAATAGCAGTTCCAGATAAAATAATTACATCCTCTTTCGGTTCTTTCTCCAATTCTTTATAATGAATTACTTTAACATTTCCTTTTTCTTTAAAAATGTCTACTAAAGGTCCTACAAACTCTTCTTCATGCAACTTATATTTACATAAAGAAATTATCAGGATCGAGAGTCCCTCATCATTTTCAGAGTGGGATAACGTCATCATTAAGATTTTAAATTTTGTTTAGAATTTAAAAATTAGATAGCCCCGTCGTCTAGCGGCCAAGGATGCGGGGTACCATGGCGGCCGACCCCTTCCAACTTCTTTATTCCACAGTTAAACATTTGGAAAAGGAAATGAATGTTTCTTTAGATGAAGTAGCTGTCACCTATCCTCATTCAGAGATTTCGCGAGAATTTGTTAGAAGACTGCGTAGAAGATTCAAAATCAGAATAAAAGGAGAAGGAACTTTCCATACAACTGGAAGATTATTAGGATTGGCATTAACAGATGCAAATTTAAGATCTGCATTAAGTGGCTACTTTATAGTTGGAACGACCAGAATGGAAACATTTGAAATTTATAAGAAACTTTTTAAAGACATAGTTCTTTTTACAGATTATCCTAGATATATAAATGGCAATCCATTATTACCTCTTTACATGTTGTCTAAAGACAAAACCTCTGTTAAAAAAGAAAGTATAAATAAGCTTAAAATGCTGCTAACGGACAATTTAGATATTTTTGAGGAAAAAGGGATCTTTGATTTTATAGCAAGCTGTGTAGATTTTGACGGAGAAGTACATGGCAGAACATTTGTTATTTATAGAAAAGAAAATAGCAGGAAGGGGCAAATATTATCTAAACTTTTCTTATTTTTTGAAGAAATTGGCATATTAAAAATCACAAATTATGGTTTAAATACATGGAAAGATAGAATATCATTCAAAGTTTCTGCAAAGTATATACGAAATATAATGTTATTGCATCCTAATAAAAGGATTGCTTCAGATATTTCAATTCCAAGTATAGTTTTTACAAAAGAAGAACTAGAATGCCTTAGGAAATACCTAAAAGAGGTTAAATTAATTAAACAAAAGTATGCATACAAATATCTTCTATTATTTAATGATATAAAGGCGGCACAACTGTTAAAAGATAAAGGATTTAAAATAAGTATCTTTGGTAAAAATATTGCAAAATATTTTGGAGATAAAGCATTACTTCTAGCAATTTTAGATATTATCGGATTTAATATAAAGAACCTGATTCCTCCGTATAAATATCCGAGTAGAATATACGAACTTTTGGATAAAGTTGAATATATAAAAAGCCATATAAAGGTTAAATGAAAAAATGTAAAGGGGTCGGCCGCCGGGCCCGAGTTTGGTCCCCGTGACCGGGGTTCGAATCCCCGCGGGGCTAGTAAACTTTAACTTCTATTTCAGTTCCCTTTCTATATAAATAATAGCTTTTTGCAGCAGCTTCTTTAAAAATTTCATCATGTGTACAAATAATTAATTGGAAATTCTCCAAAGATTTTAAAGTTTCTGCAAGTTTCCTTCTTATTCTTTCATCTAAAGATTCTGTAGGCTCATCTAATAATAGAAAGCCTATATTTTTTGATAACAGATTTATTAATGCAAATCTAAAAGCCAAGTCTAAAGCTACTATTTGGCCTCCAGATAGGGACGCTTCTTCCAAAGGTAAAACAACATCCCTCTCACCAATTTTCTTCTTTACATATATTTTATAAACAAAATCTTTCCTTCCCCTTTCAACTCTTATCTCAACACTTTCAATATCATCATATATGTAAATCCTCTTAAACCAATAATTTAGATAAATAGTTAATCTTTTGGCAACTTCATCTCTTACCCTTATCTTTATTTTTTGGAATACAGTAGCAAGCTTGCTTATTATATTTACAAATTTTTCTAACTCTTCGATGTACTTCTTAAGTTTTTCAACATATTCTTTCTTCTCTTTTAAGTATTTCAAGAATTTTATATCTATTTTAGGTAAGCTTTCCAGTTCATCTTCAACTTCCTTTATTTTCCTTTCTATTTCTTCTAATTCTATACCATACCTCTTAACGATTTCTTTTAATTCCTCTAACTCTTTTATTTTTTCTTTCATCTTAAAGATCCTATATCTTTGAATTTCCAAATCTCTTAACTCTTTTTCTAATCTACTTTTAGTTTCTTCCAATTCTTTTACACTTCTCTCAATCTCTTTCTTCTTCAAATAACTTAAAGCAGAATATACTTTTTCATAGATCAAAATTTCGTTTAATTCTTTCTCAAAGTTTTCCTTTATTCTTTCTAATTCTTCTATTTTATCAGTACCAAATTCCTCTAAGGCAAAGTTTAAATAATATTTTCTTTTATTATAAATCTCTCTCTTCTCTTCTAACTCTTTTTCTAAATTTAAGATTTCTCTTTTTATTTGTAAATCTCTTTTTTTCAACTCTTCTAACTCTTTTACCTTTTCTTCTAATAATTTTTTTGGATTTTCAATTCTTGAACCACACACAGGACATTTCGGTTCCTTTACTTTTTCTAGTATCTCTATGAGTTTTTGAATATCCTTTATCTTAACATTTAATTCCCTCAACTCTTCTTTTTTCTTTTCTAATTTTTCTTCTAATTCTTTTATATCCTCTTCTTTTATATTCGGTAGCTCTTTCAAATTCTTTATAATTCTCTCTATTTGTTTTATTTTATTTAAAATTAAGGACTTTCTTGAGGTATCTACCTTTATTTTCTTTACCGTTTCCTCCAGCTCTTCTATTTTCTTATCTAAGAACTCTTTAAAATCATCCGTTAAAATATCATACTTTGCACTTTCTTCTTTCAATTCTAATATTATATTTTCAACTTCTCTTAACTCTTCTTTAATTTTACTATATTTTTCATTAATTTCTTTTTCTTTTTTCAACAACTCCTCATCGATTTCCCTCTTCAAATATTTATATCTTATATTTATCCTTTCTAACTCTTTTAATTGTCTCTCCAATTCTTCCCTTCTTTTAGCTAATTCTTCTAGTTTTCCAATATCCTCTCCAAAGTACTTTTGTATAGAAGCGCTTTCTCTTGTATATTCGGATTTTGCTCTTAGTAATTCTTTTCTTAAATCCTCTAGAGCTTTGCTTAAGGTATCTGCAATCTCTGTAAATTTTTTCAAATCTAATAATTCTTCTAATTCTTCTGAAAAAGTTTTCTTTCCAGAGCCTAAAACCAAAGATCCTAAAGTTCTTTGTCTAATGAATATAACATTTACAGCCTTATCTAAATCTTTTACTTTGAGTAAATTTTCTAATACATATCTAGTTATAGTTTCATTTCCAGATGCAACCACTTTTCCATTTTTTCTTATAATACCATTTCCAGAAGGAACTTCTCTTATAATTTCATATATATTTTCATTATCCTGTAAAACAACTGTAACTTTTCCTAGAGAACTTCCTCTTCTGACTAAATTTTCTTTTCTTCCACCTTTTTCGTAAGAAGTTAAAGCTTGAGAGCCAAATAAAGCATAAATTATACCTAATAATATAGATGTTTTACCGGTTCCGTTTTCGCCTAAAATCAAAGTAACTTTATCATCAAAATCTATTGCTAAGTTTTTATGAATTCTAAAATTTTCTAATACTACTTTTTTTAATTTAACTACCATAGATCTAATAATGTTCTTTGCTTCAATGTTGCTGTTCCAAAGTATGGTTTCTTAACTTTATTATTTAACCATTCTCTTAGCCTCTCTGCTCCAAAGGTATCATATATCTCTAATATTTTATCTACAAGATCTTCTACCTCCTTTAAATTTTCTCTAAAATATTTTTTCAGTTCTTCTTTTATTAAACTATCTATTAGTGAATCGAAAGTTTCTATTGTACCAATATTATTAAACTTTATCTCTTTCTCCTTTTTCCTTGAAACATATTCTTCATATAGTATTAAAAAGCCTGCTGTCTTTAAATTAGCAATAGCATTTCTCAACAAATCTTTTATGTTATCATCTGTTAGAACCTTTAATTTTATCAAAACATCTTTCCCGTTCTCAATTATTTTTTCTATTATCCTATCAACTTCCTCTTTTTCAAAAACAACATTTTCATAAACTTTAATTTTCCTTACTTTTATTTTAACAAAATTCAGTTTTCCATTATTATAAAAGTAAAAACCTTTTTCAGCATTTTCTTCTCTTTTAGATATTTCTGTCCTTTCTGTAGAGCCCGGTAAAACATACAAGCTCCCCTCTTTTTCCAAAGGTTCTTGCTTAATATGAAAATGGCCAAAAGCGTAATAATCAAAACCTTGTGGTAAATCTGTAATAGAAATTACTCTTGGATCTGAATAATCGAAAAGCTCTTTAGGAACAGTATGTGAAATAAAAATAGAAAATTTATCGTTGTCCGGTGTTATTTTTTTGAATATGGCTTTATAATAAATTCTTAATTTTTCATCTCCAAGATCTTTCGGTTCAGAAACCCCATTAATGTAAACATTATCTAAAATAAAAGGTTCCTTGTTAACTTCAAAAATCAAACCTGAATGTTTTAGAATTTCAAAAGCTTTAAGTCTAGATCTTTTTATATCATGATTTCCTTTAATTGAAATAAAATAAATGTTGTTTGCTTTTAATTTTGCCAATTCCTTTACAACTTCTAGCAATAAATCTCCGGAAAGTTTGAACATCTCATCAAATAAATCTCCTGAATGAATTATAAAATCAACTTTTTTTTCTATTGCAAAATCTATTACTTGTTTAAAAGCGTTAAGAAAATCCTTTTCACGTATTTCATCGTACTCTATTGGAGTTTTACATCCTAAATGTGTATCAGAAACATGTATGAATTTCATGGATCTTCTAAGAATTCCCTTATTACTTTTAAAATGTTTTCTCTTGTTCTTGGAAAAGCTCTGAAAGTTATCTTAACATGAAAAACTTCCCCATGATCTACAAACATAAGCTTCCCAGTATTAACAAAATAATCTTTGTCAAATCTTAAATATAACCTTCCATTTTCATCAACAATTTTCTCTAGATCCCTTAAAATATCTTCTTTATTTTCTATTCTTTTTTTGATATTTTCTAACACTTTTTTAATTACTCTCCACTTATTTATTTTAACAGTGTAAGTTATTAGTTCAGATGACACTAAACCTTTTCCTTTAACCTCTTCAATATTTATTTTTTCTTTTTTCAGATCTATGCCCTCAAAAAATTTTAATAAAGCCTCCTTTATCTTTTCGGGATCATCCCAATCGTATACTAT
>CAZNIQ010000026.1:0-8522 GCA_964573185.1 Candidatus Woesearchaeota archaeon
ATTCTGGCTCTTTTTTAGAGGGGTCTTTATAAATAGTAAAATCAGCATAGCCCAATTTGATTGTTATACCTCTCTTAATTTCTTCAGAGTACGTATCTACCCACTTTCCAGTTAGCGCCTGAGTTAATGTAGTATTATGTACTAAAATGCCGTTTGCAAAGAAATTATGTGTTTTAGGAACATGTAAATCAATTATTTTTCCTTTATAATATATCTTTTCAATTTTAGTAACTCTGTCATACCAAATATAGCCTAAATACTTTCTTTTAAGGTATAAATACAATTCTTTCTGTTCTTTTGTTTTAATATGCTTTTTAACAAATTTGAAATATTTAATTAGCATAGAATATGTTATTCTCTTTTTCTTTAGAGCATCTCTAAATCCTAAATACCATGGTTGCTTTTTAATTCCAGCTCTTAATAATCTATTTAATCTTTTGAATTCTTCTGGATTAATTGGAATACTATATTTTGTATATTTTCCAAATTTCTTTAACATTTCTCTCAATTTCCTTTCTTTCTCTTTGGAAGCCAATCCAATTTTCTTAGCAAATAAATAAACGTTGTATCCGCTAATTACTAATTCATAATATTCTTTACCGTTAACAACTTTCTTTCTGATTTGAGATAGAATACCAAAATATAAAAGTAAGTGTTGTAAAATGATGATGTTTCTATAGCTTTTTTGTGTTACAATGATTTCTCCAGCTGTTTTGTTTACATCTGCTTCAAATGAGAAGAAATATCTTAAGAAAACTCTCTTAAGATTCCTTGGTAACTTAAGAATCCAATGTGGCAATTCTTTTGAAAGATTAAACTTTGCTTTTAGATATTCAACAAAGAGCTTTGAGTTTATATGATAATCCTTATCATTATAGTTAACAGTTATGACTTTAGAATGTAGCCATTGCAAAATTTCATCTAAAAGTTCTATTTCTTTCTTCTGACTTAAGCTAATCCTTTTATCAAATAGCGAACCTTCAGCATAAAACAAAGCCAAGAATTTTATTAAATTCTCGTCAATCTTAATGTCTTCAATTATTAAAGAATCTTGGTAGTTTTTGTTGATGATTATTACTTTATCTTTTAGATCTTCTAATCTTATTTTCTCCTTAGCGAGGATTTTAACAAAAATAGATAGATCTTTGTAATTGCTTTTCCAGACTTTAAATGTAGATTGTATATCAGCTAAAGAAACGTGCATAATTGCTGCAAGAATCTTTGCTTCCTCTTCAGTTATTTTATCTTTCTCTAAAATCTTCTTGATATCCCTCCAATCTAGAACGATATACCCTTTTCTCTCTAAAATATCTCTCCACCTTGTATTTATGATTATTTTTTTAGAACTTTCCTTTAATTTTCTTAGAACTGCTACATAATCTCCTTCTTTTAAATCTTTAGCTTTAATCCAGACTAGATT
The DNA here is from genome assembly GCA_964573185.1 of Candidatus Woesearchaeota archaeon. Taxonomy (GTDB): domain Archaea; phylum Nanobdellota; class Nanobdellia; order Nanobdellales; family CAZNIQ01; genus CAZNIQ01. The sequence goes on from CAZNIQ010000026.1 coordinate 1,421, forward strand.
TCCATCTCTATTTACTAAAAACGGATGATTTGGTGTTACAATAATTTCCTTTCCACTTTGCGTTATAATTTTATACATCTCTCCTTCATAATCTTCTATATAAACTAAAGGCTTTACCCTTTTTATTTTCCCATCTCTATCTAATGTATAAATGTAATATGGATATTCTTTTACTATATAATTTTCTCCTTTCTCAATTGTTTTGTATCTCTCTGTTTCTTGAATTATTTCGTTCCCAGTTTTTATAGAATCATTTAGCAAAACAAAGCTTTCTGGATGGATGCATTTTCCATGGTCTACATGGCCAATCATTACAATTGACAAGTCAGGATAGATTTTCTTTTTCATTTTATTTCTTATGATTTAAGTTTTAAAAGGTAGTTCTTACTATTCTCTTTTCTTCATCTTTCTCGTAAATCTTTCCAAAGAAATGTTCACATGTCCATATGTTTGTTACCAAATGTCCTGTAAATTCAGAGGTCTGCAAAGCACCACCCACTAATCCTAAATACGGAATAAGATTATCCGCTAAATGATTATCTATAACACCATCTTTTTCTTCTTTTATAAATTTCTCCGCAGCTTCTTTACCTACCTCTTCAGCAGGTTTTCCTTTTTCTCCCCTAGCATCAGAACCTAAAACAACCCCATTCTCCCTTAAACCTACGATTGTGATAACAGAACCGGGAGATAAGGTTCTATCATACATCGTTATTTCAGCAATTTTTACATTATATTCTTTTTCTAAAATTTCTCTTGCAGCTTCTATTTGCCTTTCAGCAACTTTCCTTTTCTCTAGAACATCAGAAGCAAAAGAATAAACATATATTTCCTTTAAGGGCTTCTTTTCAGTTAAGTTATATCTTGGAACATTTTTTCTCAAATCATTTAAGAACTCCTCAACAGAATCATAGTTATCTCTTTTAAATCTTGGTTTTATTCTTACATATACCAAACCCCCTCCTTTTGGATAAAATCCTCTTCTCTGAACTTCAAATCTTAGATCATACACAAATCTTCTTAAATAAGGTAATATAACAAACCTAAAGTAATCTGCAGATGGAGACCAGGCAACATCGGTTCCACCTCTTATATAAAGCTCTGTTACTCTATTTGCGAAAAGCAAAGGTAAGATTACAGCTTGTAACAATAGAGTTATAGAACCAGCGGTGCCTATATCTATATTGTATTTTCCTCCTTCAATATAATAAGGATGGAATTCTACTTCTAAAGAACCGATTTCGATTCCTTTAGTTTTCGCACCTGAAATTTGAGCTAAGAATTTTAAAGCTGTCATATGCTGTGCTTTTAATCCAGGAGGATTTCTCCCTTTTCTTATGTTTATAATTTTAATAGGTTTCTTAAACAAGACAGATAATGCTGTAGCAGTTCTTACTATCTGTCCGCCAGCTTCCCCGTATCCTCCATCAATTATTAACATTGATTAAAGATAAGTTCTATATTAAAATAAGTTTTGTGATGAACAACCGGATCTACTGAAAATGATGAAGGAGAGGAAAGCTGATTTTAATGGGCCCGCCGGGATTCGAACCCGGGACGGCTCTACGCCATCGGGGCCTCAGCCCGACCCCTTTGGCCGCTCGGGCACGGGCCCAATAAACTTATAAATCCATTACAATTTTTTAACCTTATGTACAATCATCCAGAAGAAAGACATTTAACCACAAAAATTGATGTTTTATTAAAAATAGCTGATATTTTATTTTTCTATAAAGAAGGAAAGGCTGATTTATCCAAAACAAAAAGAAGACTTGCCTTTTTAAAACCAATAGTTAAAAGAAAATGGCCCGAAGAGTTTGAAGAATTGTATAAGGAAATCGATAAGGCAAAGGAAATATTAGAAAAATATGATAAGGAAGCTTATGATAAATGGATCGAATATCTTAAAGAAAATCATCCAGAAGCCATTAAGAAATTAGAGGCAGAAACCAAAAGCTCATTATTAGCTTTCTTTAAATAATTTTTCAATTTCTTTTATCAATTGCTCTGGCTTAATTCCTCTTCTCATTAATTGCAAAGCTAATTTGCGAGCTTTCCGCATACATTTTTTATGAATTTTAAATTTAATTCCTTGAAATTCAAATTCCTCATACTCCTCTCCAGGTTTAATTTCCTCCCCACAAAACACACATTTGTTTTCAAATTGTTTTAAAGCTTCTTGCAATTTCTCCTTATTTTCTTTTTTAGAGAATAAATTTTTTATCCAACCAAATACCATTAAAAATTAAAAGCGAAATTAAAATAAAGCTTTATGGGGCTAGCCGAAATACGCAATTTAATAAAACCTGTAATTAAAGAAATAGAGTTAAGAAGCTTATCAGGGAAAATCATAGCTATTGATGCTTTTAACTATTTATACCAATTCTTAGCAGCTATAAGGCAAGAAGATGGAACCCCTCTTAAAGATTCTAAAGGGAGGATTACGTCTCATCTTTACGGACTGTTTTATAGGACTATACATTTAATGGAAGAAGGATTAAGGCCTGTGTTTGTTTTTGATGGTAAACATCCTGAATTTAAAAAAGAAGAGCAAAAAAGGAGAGAAGAGATGAAAAAGAAATTAGAGGAGAAATATAAGAAAGTTTTAGAATTAGGTATAAAGAAGGATTTGAGAAAATATGCTCAAGGTATTGTAAGATTAACTCCAGATATGGTTAAGGATGCTATGAGACTTTTAGATGCAATGGGTATTCCCTATGTTCAAGCACCTTCTGAGGGAGAAGCACAAGCGGCATATATGGCTAGGAAAGGAGATGTGTACTCTACAGCTTCTCAAGATTACGATTCTTTGTTATTTGGAAGTCCAAGGGTAGTAAGAAATCTCGCAATTACAGGAAAAAGAAAAGTTCCAAGAAAAGATATATATGTTGAAATAAAGCCGGAATTAATAGAATTGGAAGAAGTATTAAAATATCTTGGTTTAACTAGAGAACAGCTAATTGCTTTAGCATTGTTAATTGGAACAGATTATAATCCTGACGGTATTCCAGGTGTCGGGTTAAAAACCGCATATGAATTAGTTAAAAAATTTGGAAATAATTTTGAAAAGTTATTTGAATACGTAAACTGGAAAAAATACTATCCTGAATTAGATTGGAGGGAATTAATGGAATTCTTTTTAGATCCTCCCGTAACAGATAATTATAAGATAGAATTTAAAGAGCCAGATGAGGAAAAAATAATAAAGATTTTAGTTGAGGAGCATGATTTTAATGAACAAAGAGTTAGAAATGCTATTGAAAGGTTAAAGAGAGCTATAAGAGCGGGAGCACAAAGTAATCTCTTATCTTTCTTTAAATAACATATTTTCGTTTTTAATTATTTTATATAACATTCTAATTCTTTCTTTTATTTTTGTTATTAATTCTGTTTGAGCTTTCAATCTTCTTTCCTTTAATTTTTGAACAATATCAGAATACCCTAATTCTGAAGCTTCTAAGATTTTTTCATCAAGGTATTTAATATAATTTCTAAGCATATAAATATCTTTAACCTCAAAAATCATTGAAATCAAAAATTTCAAACTAGGGTCTTCAGTTCTCTGCGCAACAGCTTTGAAAACGTATTCATAATACTTTATTGCCCAATCTATCTGTTCCAGCATAAGATATCTTGTTGTCATCAATGCTAAATGACATTAAATTTTTAAATGTCTTACTATTCAGTGATTAACCATAAAATATAACTTTTAAGTTTAACAATGTATTAATGATGAGGGGTGCTGGGATACCGAAAATGAGGTTTGAGCCCCCTGTCTGATTTTTAACTTTTAAATCTTCTGATTTTACGTGAAGGATTTCATAAAAGAAATATTAGAGAAAGACAAGGAAATAATAGTTAAATATGTTGAGTTTCCAGAGGAGCCACCAGTTTATTCTGATTTTAAGTTTAAAAATCAAGAGGTAAATGAATTATTGGATAAATTGGGATTTAAATTATATTTACATCAAGTACAAGCTTTGGAAGCTTTATATAATGGTAAAAATGTTATTTTAACTACACCAACCGCTTCTGGAAAATCAGAAGTCTTTAGATTATATATTTTAGATCTTTATTTATCCGACAAAAGAAACACTTTCTTACTAATTTACCCCACAAGAGCTCTTCTCTACGACCAATATGAAAAATTAAAAGAGAGATATTCTTTGGTTAGAGACTCCCCAAAAATAGGAATTCTTTTAGGAGATCTAACTTCCTGGGAGAAACAAGAAATAATAAAACAAAAACCAAACGTTATCTTAACTACACCTGATACTCTACATTTATTTATTTTAAAGAATCATCAAGATTTTTCATGGTTCTTCAAAAACTTAAGGTTAATAGTTATAGACGAGTTACATACATATAAAGGAGTTTTTGGAACAAATGCTGCTTATCTCTTTAGAAGACTCTTTAGATTATTGGATTATTACTATAAAAATAGAAATTATCAAATAATTTGTCTTTCTGCAACTTTAAAGAATCCTATTGCCTTTGCTGAAAAGCTTTTAGGAAAAGATAATTTTGTTTTAATTGATAAGAGCTTTCATAAAAAGCCTAAAAGATATTTATTGATTTTAGATCCATCTGAAAAATATAGCAATCCGTTTATTTATTTAAAGAATCTCACATTAGATTTGATAAAACATAATATAAAGTCTTTAATTTTTGTTGAAACAAAAAGACAGACAGAGAAACTTAAATTAATGTTCTTTGACACAAATCTTCTGAATTTAATTGAAGTATATAAAGGATCGCTAACTAGGAAAACCCGCAAAGAAATAGAGAGAAAATTCAAGGATAATGAACTTCTAATTTTATTTACAACTTCTGCTTTAGAGTTAGGTATTGATATTGGCGATGTACAATGTGTTGTTAACTTTGGTGTTCCTCCAGATGGTTTATTTTCTTTAATTCAAAGATTCGGTAGAACCGCAAGAATAAAAGAAGGCCTTAATATTTTAGTTTTAAGAGAAGATGCTTTAGACGCTTATTATAAAGAAAATGTAGACGAGTTAATCGAAAGAATAAGAAAGAATTTAATAGAAGAAATACCCGTAAACCTTGAAAACCCCTTTGTTGTAAAAAAGCACCTATTATATTTAATTAATGAATTTAGAGCTTTGCCTCTAAATATTTTAACAGATTATGAAAAGAAGATTTTGGAGGAACTAAAGAAAGAAGGTTACGTTGGGATTAGAAAAAATTGGTTTACTAATGAAGAATACGCCTATTTAAAAAGGAATATAAGCTATTCCGGAATAAGGAACATTGGGGAAGAAACTTATTATATAATAAAATACTCTGAAAAAATTAAGAGAAGAATTTTAGAGAAAAATGAAAAAGATCTTTATAGATACATTCAATTCTTGAAAATAAAGGGCATCATTTTGGAAGAAACTGATAAAAAAATATTCTATGAGCAACTTTTACCGGGCATGATTTATTTTTCTTTAGGAAGGCTTTATAGAGTTAAGGAGCATTTACTCTTAGGAAAAGTTAACTTTGTTTTTGTAGAGGAGTTAAGAACTAAAGAACCTTTAGAAACTAAACCTTTGTACAAAGAAGATGTACACATTTTGGAGATTTATGATGAGAAAAAGGTATTTGGGATACCTGTTTATCTTGCTAAATTAAGAATTAGAAGAATTTATGAGGGTTATATTTTGAAGAAAATAACTTCTGAAAAAGATGAATATAATTATATAGGAGAATTTCATATATATGATAATCCATATATTTATGAATTTGAAACAAAGGGTATTTTCTTAGTTTTGGATGAAAATTTGAAGGAAATCGAAGAAGAAGAATATAATATGTTTATGAAAAAGTTAGATAAATATTTGAAGAAACATAAGTTGGAAAAATTAAAAGATTTGATTTTAATGTTTGTAAATTCAATAGACAAAGAAGAATTATATAATAAATACAGGGGTGGCACCACTAAAAGAATAATCAGAATGATTGAAAATTTCCTATCTAGATTTGGATTGGACGTTAATAAACATAAGAAACTGATATTTTACATTAAAAAGTTAATAGATTCATATTATGGATTCCAGAGTGGTTTGCACGCAATAGAACATAATATAATTAAAATATCACCTGTTGTTACAAATGTTGATTCTAGAGAGTTGGGAGGATATTCTTATGAAAGATATAAGACACTATCAGAATCTTCAGAAGTATCTAAACAATTTTTAGATAAACCCGTTATATTTATTTACGAAGGATATGAAGGTGGTGTAGGATTGGCTGAAATTCTTTTTGAAAACATTGAAAAACTTTTAATTAAGAGTAGGGAAAGTTTATTTAAGTGTAAATGTCTTGATGGTTGTCCTAGATGCATTTTATCACCAAAATGTGGAAATGCTAACGAATTTTTAGATAAATATGCTGGAAGATTGATTTATAAAAGGTTGTTTGGAAATATTAAAAACGGGGCCGTAGGCTAGCGGCAGGCTGCCGGGCTTGGGACCCGGTGACCCGGGTTCGAATCCCGGCGGCCCCATTTTATGATGATTCAACCGAATACTGAATATGATGAAGGAGCGGCGTCTCTGAAAGATTTTTAAATTAAAATTAGATCTTATTTTAAAAGCCGCCGTAGCTCAGCCTGGTCAGAGCGCCCGTGGCCGCCCCCGCTCCTTTCCTAAAACTTAAGAAATTAGCGGAAGAAACAGGAATACACATAAGTAACGGTAGTATGAATATTTATTAAGCTAAAAGAATAAAAGCATAGTATTGTTTAAATATAAAGTATTAGAATTACCTTTGGGTAAAAAATTAAATATACGTATTCCAGAGATTTTACACAAGATGAAAAGCTAATGAAAAGAGAGGAAGAGCTATCTTTATCCAAGGATAGAATTTACAAATACGTCAATTATAGGGAAAGATATAAGCTTAAAATAAGTGGCATGAGCAAGTAAAAGACGTTCTTCAAGAAAATAGGGGAGTTCTAATCCGAAATATTTAAGAAAGTATAAGCGGTTGTTTTAGTAGCGGGGGCGGCCGGCGAAGCTCATAACCGTAGGACTTTCCCTAGGTTCGTGGGAAACCGGGAGGTCCCGGGTTCAAATCCCGGCGGCGGCATTAAATT
>CAZNIQ010000027.1:0-7606 GCA_964573185.1 Candidatus Woesearchaeota archaeon
CAACTAAAGGGCATGTAGTAGATTTAACTACAGATGAAATTGGATATTATGGTGTTTTATTAGAAAATAATCGCTTTATCCCTTATTATACTTCCATTAAAAGATGTAAAAAATGTGGGTATCAATGGGCTTCTGATAAACCATACGATTCTTGTCCAAGATGCGGTGCTCCTAAAGAGTTTATTGAAGACTCTAAAGAAAGATTAGAAGTTTTGAAAAAGCTTGCTCAAGAAGCAGATGTGATTTTAATAGGTACTGATCCAGATTCTATAACAGGAGATATGAAAGTTAAAGTTTTAGTTAATGGAAAAATTGAAGAGAAAACTGTGGAAGAATTATATAATGAATGGAAAGAGAATTCTGATTTTGAATTCTTTATACGAGACGAACATGAGTACCTAAAACCTAAGAAAGAAATTTATGTTTTAGGAGTAGATCCTGAGAAGCTTATAGTTACCTGGACAAAAGTAAACTATCTTATAAGGCATAAGGTTAAGAAACCTATATATGAAATTAAGACAAAAACTGGGAAGACAATTAAAGTTACTGGAGATCATTCTTTATTTACTTTAAGAACAAAATACGAACCAATAGATCTTGAAGGAAGAACAATTAATATAATTTTATTTGAAGAAGATTTTCAAAAATTAACACAGAAAAGACCTTTATTTGATAAGATACTATTTAAACAAGAGATATCTCAAGAAGAAATCGCGGAGTTTTTAGACAAAGTTGGTGGTGTCTATACTAAAGTTTTTATTGAAAACTTAAGGATTCCTGCTCCTGTTTACTTTGCTGGAATTGATAGAAGTACTAGAAAGAGAATTTTTTCCTTGTTACTTAAAGAAAAAAGAAAATTAAAAGAAGTTAAGGCTTCTGAATTAAAAATAGGAGATAAAATCGTTGTAATAGAGAATAACAGAGTAATTCTAGATGAAATAGTTGAAATAAAAACTATTACTGATTCAGAGATATATGTTTACGATTTTGATACAGAAACTGATAACTTTATTGCTAACAATGTTTTATGTCACAATACTGAAGGAGAATTTATTGCTTGGAGTGTATATAACGCTATAAAACCGTACTCTAAAGAAATTTACAGAGCAGAGTTTCATGAGGTTACTAAAACAGCTATACTTAAAGCTATTCAAGAAGTGTTAAATTTAAATTTAAATAGAGTAAAAGCACAGATCGTAAGAAGAGTTGAAGATAGATGGATTGGCTTTGCCCTATCAAAGAAAGTTCAGAATCTTTTTAAAAGAAAAACGCTTTCTGCTGGGAGAGTTCAAACACCTGTTTTGGGTTGGATTATTAAAAGGTTCGAAGAACACAGACAAAGCATTCAATATTTCATTACCCTAAAAGCAGGTCCATTTACAATTCTTATAGATGAATTAAACATAAAAACAAAAAAGGAAGCCGATGAAATCTTAAAGAAACTTCAAGGAAAAGAAATAATAATTAAAGAAAAGACATATTATGAAGAAGAAGTAAATCCATTACCCCCTTATATTACTAACACAATGCTAAATGATGCTATAAGGGAATTAAGAATAGGGGCTTTTGAAGTAATGCAATTAGCACAGGATCTTTTTGAATGGGGTCTATGTTTAACCCCTGATTCTTATATACTACTACCAGACGGTTCATTTATATCAATTAAAGATGCTTATGAGAAGAGAATACCTATTGTAGTTGGAGTAAGAAATGGTAAACAAACATTATCTTTTGTTTCAAAAGTTTGGAAAATAAGGTATCAAGGAAAAATATACAGGATCAAACTTTCAAATGGATTAGAAATAAAAGTAACGCCAGATCATAAATTATTAACAGTAGATGGATGGAAAGAAGCTATAAATATAAAGAAAGGTGATTGGATAGCAATAATTAAGCCAAAGGTAAAAAGAATTTGGAATCCAAATCTTATAGATTTGTTTATACTAGCAAAATTGGATGTTATGTTAAAATTAAATGACATTTACATTAAAGCAAATTATGATAAAATAAAAGAAGTTGTTAAAACTTCCACGGTTTATAAGTACTTAAGAAATAACGTTTTGCCTTTGGATATTTATTTAAAAGTTGGAAGAGATGATAAATATGTTGAAGCTTTCTATGCGAGGTCCGGAAATGCTAAGCCTATAAGAATCTTTCCAACAGACCTTTTATTCTGGTACTTCGTTGGCTACTTTATAGGAGATGGATCTGCAAGTAATTCTAAAATACAATTTTCAGAAGGAGATAAAAAACATAGAGATTTTATTAAAAGATATTTTGAAAACATAGGTTTGAAGACCCATGAATATAAAACAAATATTTATGTTTATAATTCCGTTTTAGCAAAATTATTCAAATGGCTAAAACAAAACTATAATATCTTGTTTAAATTGAGAGATGATTTATTACAAGCTTTAATAGCTGGATTGATTGACGCTGATGGATTTGTTTCAAGAATTGGAGATAATTTAAGGATAGGAATAACAAATAAAGATAAAAAATTGTTAGAAATGATACAAATAACGCTTTTGTCTTGGGACATTAGGAGTTATATAAGAGAAGATAAAAGAACTGGGGTTTACACTCTTTATATTAGCAATAAGGATTTAGAAAAATTCGTGAACACTATTGGCAAATATTTAATTAAGAAAAAAGGAAAACTTTTGGAATTATTTAAATGGTATAGATCCGTACATCCTAAAGATATAGATTCTCCTGAAATTCCATCTGAATTGGCTTTAAAACTCATTGAAAATGTGAATCGTTATGACTATTATAAAGAAGGAATAGATTTGTATAATCTTAAAAGAACCGAAAGAACTTTGGTAGTAACGTTGGAAAAAATAGGAATAAAATATGATAAAGATATTTTATGGGAAAAAGTAGTAGAGATTTCCGTAGAAGATTATGATGGTTATGTATATGATTTGACAACCTCCACTGAGAATTTCATTGCAAATGGTATCATTTCCCACAACTGCACATACCATAGAACAGATTCCACAAGAGTTTCGCCTGTAGGAATTGCTTTAGCTAAAGAATATATTTCTCAGAAGTGGGGAGAGGAATACTTTAAAGGAAGAACTTGGGGAACAGGTGGGGCTCATGAATGTATAAGACCTACGAAACCTTATGATCCTGATACACTATATAGAATGATTCTTGAAGGAGAAATAAAATTACCAGGTCAATTTACCAAAAGACATTTAAGACTTTACTCCTTGATTTTCTGGAGATTCATAGCTTCACAAATGAAACCTGCGAAAGTAAAGAAGGTAAAGTATATTATAGAAATACCTGAAATTAATTTAACAAAAGAGATAGAAGGAATCGTTGAGATAGTAGAACATGGATGGGATTTAGCCTTGCCGAAATATTTTGAAGAGAGAAAAATTGAAGATATAAATGTTACAGAAATTCCTATTGAAAAAATAGATATATGGAAAGGTGCCAAGGTTCCTTTGTACACTCAAGCAGATGTAATTTCTTTAATGAGAGAAAAAGGAATAGGAAGACCTTCTACTTATGCTCAAATTATGCAAAAGCTTTTAGAAAGAAGGTATGTTATTGAAACAAAAAGAAAGAAATTAGTTCCTACATCACTAGGAGTGAAAGTTTTCTATTATTTGGACTATAAGTATCATAAGCTAGTTTCAGAAGAGAGGACAAGAGAGTTAGAAAAGAAAATGGACATGGTTGAAGAGGGATTAGTTGATTACCAGAAGGTTCTTTGGGAAACCTATGAAGAAATGCAAGAAGTTGAGAGAACAAAGGACGATATACAGGAATTGAAGAGAATACTTAAAGACAAGTTTGAAGCTTTTAAAGAGAGGGCAAAACTTGTTGCTAAGACAAGAAAATTCCGAATAAGAAGGATTAGGAAGAAGTAGTACTATATTATCATCAAGTAGTAACAGGGACGAAAGGTTTATATAGGGGGAGCACTATATAGTAGATATGCCTGTCCAACTGCCAATCCCATACACCCTAGATATAGAGGGAGATGTTCCATTACAGTACTTACCTACATTAGGTGCAGGTTATGTAGCAGCAAGGGCAGGTGGTGCTTTAGTTGCTGATGCAAATGCCTTTCAAGCATTTTTATCACAATACGAAAATAAAACAGGAATAAAATTTGATGAAGGTATATTTGGTCATGAAATATTTAGAAGAGTATTTGTAGAAACTCTAGCTGCTGCCTACGCAGCATATTCATCTTCAAGATCCCAATACTTAGTAAAAGATAGACAAGTACCTAAACATGATCTAGCAAGATATACTACGTTGGATGACGAGATGTTGCTAAAGTATTTCTTTGGAAACAGAACAATTGATAATCTAGATGAATTGATAGAGAATGAAAGGAAATTACTTGAGGTTTTGAAGTCTATCTACCAACTCAGATTACAGCAGCAAACTCGGGCACAACAAAACCAAGGGCAAGCACAACAACAGGATCAGGGGCAAACATAATGGGGCCCGGGTCTCCTGGGCCGACAAAACCTTCCTCAACTCCTCCTAAAATGACCCCAGATATGACTCCTCAAAAAGATAAATCCCAAATCATGATGACCCCCGACGCCAAACCAGATTATACAGACTTGGAAGGTATAAAAGCACTAGGGAAAGAATATGACATTATAAGGAAGGGTGCAGCAGATGTAAGAAAAGTATTATATAGTGTTAGAAAAGCTTTAGAAGAAGAAACAAAGGAAATAATTGCTGGATATAAGAAAGCAGTAGAAAACTTAAGAGAAAAAGCAGAATATGCATTATCAGAATGGCTTTATGAGACCATAGGGCCAAAAATAGATGCCGTAATCGATATGTATAACAGAAAACTAGAAGCCTTAGACTACTTAACAAAGAAGATAACAGAAATAAAAGACAAATATAAAGGAAAAGAAGAGGCTTTGAGGGCTATAGAAGACATTAAAGAAGAATTAGGTACCAACTTATACTTAGCACTTAAAGAGGGAATAAAAGCAATGAGAACTTACGAAGAATTAATAACCTTCTTAAATAAGAGCAAAGAAGAAATAGAAAGAGAGCTTGTAGGAGCCTTAGACGATATAATAAATGCATCAATAAATACTGTTGGTCCAGTATTTGATTATATACCAGCATTACTAAATGGTTTATATCTAGAGAGGACGTCTGAAGATATTACAAGACAAATGAAAAAAGTGGAAGAAACTATAGAAAGAGAGTCAAACAAACTTGAGAACTATGCAAAATCAAGGTTAGAGGAATTGGTAAAAGACTTAAAAGACAGAGAACATAAGTATAAAATAGTATCTGACAGCTTTAACAAGCAAGGAAACACTGTGATTGCCACAACATTGGATAGTAAATTAAGAGAATTAACAGAAACTAGGAAATACCTAGAATCTCTCTTAAGATAGTTTTATTTTTTCTTAGTAGTTACTTCTTTTTTTATTTTTCTTTTTTAACTTAAAATTTTAATGAAATATATCAAATGGTTTGAAGAGATTTCTAAAGAAGATATTGCTTTAGCAGGAGGTAAGGGTGCAAATCTAGGAGAAATGACAAAGATCGGAATTCCTGTTCCACCCGGTTTCGTTGTAACTTCCGAAGGCTATTGGAGATTCGTTGAATACAATAAGCTTAAAGAAAAAATCAAGGAAATTCTGGAGAAAACTAATATTAATAACCCTAAAGAACTTTTGGAAGCTTCTAAAAAAATTCAAGAATTGTTTATAAAAGGAGAGATACCGGAAGATCTGAAAAAAGAAATTCTGGAAGCATATAAGCAATTATCTAAAAGGTTTAATGAAGAGGAAACTTTTGTAGCTGTTAGATCCTCTGCTACAGCAGAAGACCTTCCACAAGCTTCTTTTGCCGGTCAGCAAGCAACATATCTTTGCATAAAAGGAGAAAAAGAACTTTTAGAGGCTGTTAAAAAATGTTGGGCTTCTCTTTGGACAGCAAGAGCTATACATTATAGAACAACTATGGGATTTGATCATATGAAAGTTGCTTTAGCAGTAGTGATCCAAAAGCAAATATTTTCAAAGAAATCCGGAATTATGTTTACAGCAGATCCTGTAAGAAATGACCTAAATACAATTTTAATTGAAGCTTCTTGGGGATTAGGAGAATCTATAGTTTCGGGAGAAGTTACACCTGATGAATATTATGTTGATAAAAAGACATTGGAAATTAAGGAAATAAGGATTAACGAAAAAGATGTTATGACAGTGTATGATGTTGAAAGAAAAACAACAGTTAAAAAGGAGGTTCCTCCTGAGTTAAGGAAAGCAAGGGTTTTAACCGATGAAGAGATAAAGACATTAGCAAAGATAGGATTAAAGCTTGAGGAACATTATGGTCATCCACAGGATATAGAATTTGCTATAGACGATGATGGTATTTGGATAGTCCAAACTAGGAATATTACAACAATAAAACCCAGAAAAGAAGAAGAGGAAGAAGTTGAAGGAGAGATTGTACTTAAGGGTATTCCAGCTTCTCCGGGTATAGGAACTGGAAGAGTGAAAATAATCTTAGGACCAGAAGATTTTGACAAGTTCCAAGAAGGAGACGTTCTTGTAGCAAAGATGACGAATCCTGATTACGAACCTTTAATGGCAAAGGCTTCTGCAATCGTTACAGATGAAGGAGGTATAAACTCCCATGCTGCAATAGTTGCTAGGGAATTAGGAAAGCCGGCAGTTGTTGGAACGAAGAATGCAACTAAAATACTAAAAGATGGAATGTTAATTACTGTAGATGGAACCCATGGAGTAGTATACAAAGGTAAAGTAGAAATACATGAGTTTACGAAAAAAGAGAAAGTTAAAGAAATAGCTTATGCTATTTATAAACCTATAACGGCTACAAGGATTATGCTAATAGCTTCGCACCCAGAGATAATTAGAAAGTATAAAGAAGCCGTAGATGGTATTGGATTACTAAGATTGGAATTCTTAATAGCTCAAGGAAGAAAACATCCAATATGGTACTTGAAGAATAACAAGCTTGAAGAGTATACAGAATTCCTTGTAAGGAAACTGAAGGAGATATTGAAAATAATGGATCCAAAACCAGTAATTGTAAGAACTCTAGATATGCGTACAGATGAATACAGAAATCTAGAAGGAGGAGAACTAGAACCTAAAGAAGCAAATCCTATGCTAGGTTGGCATGGAATAAGAAGATCCTTAGATCAACCAGAGTTATTTATGGCAGAATTAGAAGCTTACAAGATACTTAGAAAAGAATACGGATTCAAGAATCTATGGATTATGTTTCCTTTTGTGATCTCATGGGAAGAAGTTAAGGAAGCTAAAAGATATATGAGAAAAGCAGGTTTGACTCCTCATAAAGACGTTAAAGTAGGGATAATGGTAGAAACTCCAGCTGCGGCTTTAACCATTAAGGACATCATTAAAAAAGCTCGTATAGATTTCTTATCCTTCGGAACAAACGATCTAACTCAGTTAACATTGGGTGTGGATAGAAACAACGAACTAATACAAAAGATTTATTCAGAAAAGCATCCTGCTGTAATAAAACAAATAAAATACGTAATTAAAGTCGCAAAGAAATATAATGTTTATACGTCAATCTGTGGACAAGCAGG
>CAZNIQ010000028.1:0-7254 GCA_964573185.1 Candidatus Woesearchaeota archaeon
GGTTTAGATTGGAGCAATGATCAGGAAAATCTCTTAGTTTTAAAATATCCTCGCCCAACCCCTTACTTACTTCATATACTCTTATATTTAATTCCTCCTAAAGATTAGTTTTTAACTAAATATCTTCCGATAAAATCAATACTTTCCGTTACGATCACTATCATTCTAATTTTCTAATTTTTGCTACAAAGAACCCTTCAGTATCATTATCAAATGGATATATTCTTAAAGTATACTTTACGTTTTCATGATACTTCTTTCCTTCCCATTCTAAAACCGGTTCGGACGTTTTTAAGTGAGGTAAGTGTATTTTTTCAACCTTTGCATTAGGGTAATGTTCTAATAGCCAAGAAACTACTTCTTCATTTTCTTCGGGCTCTAAGGTACATGTAGAATAAACTAGGATTCCGCCGGGTTTTAATACTTCAAAAGCAGCTTTTATTAATTGTTTTTGTAACTTTGATAATCTTGTTACCATTTCAGGATTCCACATTCTTAATGTCTTATAGGATTTTCTTAAAGCACCAACGCCGGAACAAGGAACGTCTGCCAATACTTTATCAAACTTTATAGGAAATCTTACAAGCTTTCTGCCATCCATTTTTGTTACTATTGTATTCATAACACCACATCTCTGTAGATTTTCAACTAATGCAGAAATTCTTTGTAAATCAACATCATTTGCAACTATGACTCCCTTATTTTCCATATGCATTGCCATTTGTGTTGTTTTTGATCCAGGGGCTGCTGCAATATCTAAAACTAATTCTCCAGGTTTAGGATCCAAAACGATGGGAGGTATCATTGAAGCTGCTTCTTGAGAATAAATATAACCTAGCTGAAATTCTATAGTGTTTCCTATATCTCTCCTTTCAGGACGTTCAACCCAAAAACCATATTTATACCACGGTATAGGTCTTATTTCCCATCCCTCTTCTTTTAACCTTCTAAGAACTTCTGTTGCCTTTGGGCCTTTAAAAGGATATGGTTTTAGGTAAAATTGTTTTTCCAAAAATTCTAATATTTCTTCCTCTTTCCTTTTGTTATCTATTTCTTGCTTTTCAATTATAATTTGCATTAATTCTTCTTTGGTTAAATTATCTTCAACTTTTATGGTATTAATTCTAATAGATTTCTTTAATGGCTTTAAAGACCATCGTATAAATTCATCAAATCTATCTCCAAGTAGTTTTTTATATCTTTCAACGAAGGCTCTCTTAAACCTGTGACCATAAAGTTCTACCCACTTTGTCATTATCTCTTTTTTAATTACAAAATTTTTGAAAGCCCCGGCCGGGATTTGAACCCGGGACCTGCGGCTTACAAGGCCGCCGCTCTACCGGGCTGAGCTACCGGGGCTTTAAATAAAGATGCTAAATAACTTATAAATAGCTATCGATGACCCTATTAAGATTATTGAATGAATTAGCCCTCTGTAGAAACTTCCTTTAGTAACTTTTCCAATAACTAAACCTGTAAAGAAAGCATTTATTATAATAGTTGTTAGGATAATATCATCAAAATCTGAAATATTTAGAGGAGAATTAAACATTTTGGAAAAATCAATCAGTATTTTTCTTAAAATTAAAGAAGCCAAGACAAAACCTATAAAGATGATATAGAAAACAAAGTTATAATACCTTGTTTCGGATTCCCTTTCCTTTAGTAAATTATTTATTTCTTGTAACGCTAATGATACAGAAATTAAAGTTTTAGCAGGATCTCCTCCAGATTTCTCAGCTTCTATAAAGGTGGCTACCGCTCTCTTTATTAGTAAACTATCTATTTTGCTTGCAAAACGTTCCATTGCCTCCGAAAACGGTAGACCTAAATGTATCTGTGCTACTATCCTCTTAATATAATTAGATAGCTTTCCATAGTAATTTTGTGCGGTGGATTGTAGAGCTTTTGGTAATGACATCCCAGTTTCAATATAAAAAGAAAGATCCCTTAGGAAATTTGGAAATTCAGATTCTATTTCTTCTATTTCTCTTAATTTTAAAGCCATATATATAAGATATGGTGTAAAAGCAAGAATTATTAGCACAACAAACAGATAAAGAGGGAGGTTTAGAAAAGCTTGAATTATAATGATAAAAGTAGCAAGTACTAAGGAGATTATTAAATATAGGTTCATCAAAAATAAATATGATACCTACCCTTAAAAATGATGATGCGCATGCTAGCAGATTAATGAAGATCAGGTCACGGACTGAACTTCTATTTTATGATTCATTTTCAGTAAGATCAATGGCAACAAAAATAAATACCGATGTTAAAATTTTAATAGATCCTTCTATTTCCATTGCTCCAAAAAGATTTGGCTTACCTCCTTCTAAAGAAGAATTAAAAGAATTAGAAAAAGGAAAAGAATTTTTAAGCAAAGAGCAGGCAGATATAATTATAATAACACATTATCACTGGGATCATTGTCCAAAACCTACAGAAAAACATTATAAAATATTATTTAAGGGAAAACTTTTTGTAAAAGATTTTAACAAAACAAACCTCTCTCAAAAGAATAGAGCTCAATGGGTATTAAAAGGAATAAAGAATTTTGTAATAGCAGATGGAAAAACGTTTGAAATTGGAAATACATTAATAAAATTTAGTGAAGGGGTCAATCATGGTTTAGATTCAAAATTAGGAAAAGTTTTGATGGTTCATATAGAATATAAGGATTTTTCGTTTCTTTTTGGCTCAGATATACAATATTTAGATGAAGAAAAAATAAAGTTTATTTTAGATGTTGATCCGGAAGTTTTTGTATTTTCTGGACCACCTCTATATCTTTGGTTCTTACCTAAGAAAATCGACGAATTTGTAAGAAGCTTAGAGAGGATTGTGAGTAAAACAAGATTGAAGTATATTATTATAGATCATCATACGGCAAGATCTGAAAGATATATAGAATTTTTAAATGAAATAAGAGAGAAGCTAAATGATTTTGATGTAAAAGTTTTATCTGCTGCAGAATTTATGAATAAAGAGATAAGAATGTTAGAGGTGAAGAGAAAGAATTTGTCCGGTAATCCGGGCGGGGGGATTTGAACCCCCGACCTGCCGGTGTCTGCCTTCACTACAGCCGGCCGCTCTACCAGGCTGAGCTACGCCCGGATTTCTAAAATATTTTAAGATTAAACATTTTTAAAACCTTTATGTTGGTCTTTATACTTGGTACTGCAGGATCCGGAAAGACTACTTTAGCAAAGAACTTCTCAGATTATCTTAAAGAAAAGGAGGAAGCTACTTTAATTAATTTAGATCCCGGCAATGATTTAAATGCAGATGTAAATATAAGAGATTATGTAAAGGCAGAGGATGTGATGAGAAAATATAATCTTGGACCTAATTCTGCTTTAATAAAATCAATTGAATTAATGTATGATAAGATTGATCAAATCTTAAGTAAAATACCCGATGTCTATTGGAAAATAATAGATACTCCAGGTCAATTAGAATTGTTTTTGTATAAAGATATAGGAAAAAGAATTGTAAAGAAATTTAAAGAAATTGATAACGAAGTTGCATTAGTATTTTTGGTAGATGTCAATGACGTTTTGAAACCAGAGAACTTAGTAAGTATTTTAGCTTGGCAAGTTATCATATCTTTAAGACTAGAAGAAAACTCATGTGTTGTTATTAATAAAAAAGATCTTTTATCTGAAGAAGAAATGAATAAATTAAAATTAGAATTAAAATTAAAAAAACCATTAGAAGAATTAAAGAAAAAAGATGCATTATCCTATATGATTGCCGAAAGCTTTAAGGAATTTTACGAATATTCTACTATTTGGAGAAGGCCTATATTTATCTCTGCCTTAAAAAAAGAAGGGTTTGACGAATTAGAAGATGTTATTAGAGAGTTGTTTTGTACATGTGGGGATATTTCATGATCTTTCAATAGGTAAAGTTGCACAGCGTACAGCCCCTCCAGCTTTCATTATTTCAGAAAATGGGACATATATAATATCAACTCCTTCTTTTTCTAAAATTCTTAAGAAATCTCTATTTTCTTCAGGAGCAATTATTTTGTATTCTTTTAATACTAAAAAGTTTGGAACCATTTTATACCAGTATTTCATATTTATTTTTAAATAATTTATATCATTAAATTTGAAATCTATGTAACCTATTGCTAAATCTCTTGAAGCAAAATTTAATGCCAAATCCAAATGTATAAATTCTTTGGGTAATTTTATAGGAATTACTTCTGCATATTGTTTAAAGAAATTAATTGCTTTTTCATCAGTTCTTTCTGAAATTCCTAAAAATATTAAGTCCTTATCATAGATTATTATATTTCCGCCTTCAAAAAAGAAATCCTTTATTTCTATATAATTTATTTTCAATTCTTTTAACTTTTCTTTCAAAATTTCCGTTTCTCTTTTCCTAATAGAATATCTTAAATTTCCTACTACAAATAAATTGTTATTTAACAAAACACCGAGGTCTCTTGTAAACACAGAATAGGGATATTTATTTTCTATTTCTACAACTTTTATCCTCTCATCTTTAAGCACACTTATTAACTCTTCATGTTGCTTTAATGCTAATTCTTTGTTTATTGCCGAATTATAATACTTTGTAATAGGATCAATTATCTCTTTTGTATCGAGATTATAAGGTCTGGAAACAATAATTTTCTTGGGTTTGTCAAAATCCGTCTTCAACATCAAGAATATAAAAACAAAGTTCAAAATTTAAAAATGAGATGTTCCTTCTGTGGAAAAAAGGCAATATACTGTTATAAAGGAAAATGTTATTGTAAAGAGCACTTTATTGAATATTTCGAAAAGAAAGTACACGAAACGATTGAAAAATTTAATTTAATTAAAAAAGGTGAAAGAATTGGTGTTGCTGTATCAGGTGGCAAAGATTCTTTGTCCTTATTATATTTTTTAGACAAATATAAGGATAGATATGGAATAGAAGTTATTGGAATTCATATAGATGAGGGGATAAAAGGATATAGAGATATACTGACGGATTATTTGAAAAAAATCAGTAAAAAATTTGGATGGGAAATAAAGATATATAAATTCAAGGATTTTTTCGGGGTAACTTTAGATGAGGCTGTAAAAAGGATCAAAGAATATAAACCTTGTACTATTTGTGGTGTATGGAGAAGATGGCTTATGAACTATGCTGCAAAAGAATTAAATTTAGATAAATTGGCAACAGCACATAATGCTAATGATGAAGCACAAACAGTTATAATGAATATAATAGAAGGCAATACAAAAGATTTTGTTAAAGGAGGTCCGTATGTAGGTATAAAAGAATTAGATATTGTACCAAGGATAAAACCTTTCTATTTCGTTTTAGAAAAAGAAACAACAATATATTCCATCCTTAATGGAATTTATCCTCCTTTTGTAGAATGCCCTTACATAAGAGGACAGACAAGGGATTTAATAAGAAAAAAATTGTACGAATTAGAAAGCAAGTATGAAGGATTTAATGAGAACATCGTTAGAAATTATGTCGAAGTAATTGAAAAATTAAAGGAAAAATATAAAGGTACTGTAAAATTAAAGAAATGTAAAATCTGTGGTTTCCCTACAAGTCATGATATTTGTAGAGCTTGTGAGTTGCGTCGGTTTGTGGCCCCCTGAATCATCATCCTTCAGATACTGGGCCTCTCTCCATTTTTAAATTTAGAGAAAAAGAATTTATAATGATGATGTCTGGCGCTACTGAAAATGATGAAAACCCAGCTATCTGATCATTACTAAGAAAGCCTCTTCAAGTAGCCTATAAGCTGTGTACACTCTTTTTAGTGTTGGTATAAATACTTTTTCATAGAATTCATCGGCAAATTCCTTTATATCTTTATTAGCTTCTACCTTGTAAGGCATTATAAGATAACCCCGTAGGGAGCCTTTCATTTCACACTTCTTAGAAGTCCATCTCCTCTTAATACTGTGAGGGTCGGGATAGTAATCATAACATTCGATAGGAGGGTATGTAAGCACCTCTCCCCACAAAATAGACGGGTAGCACACTCTAGTATCTTGAATTAGTTCTTCTAGAGTCTTATCCAAGGAAAACTTGAAATGTGAAGGTATATGGTTCTCTCCTGTGAGAGTTCTAAAAAGATAGATTTTATTAACATGTTGCATATCTATAGCATTATATAAGTTTCCTGGAACCTCATAGAGAAGAAGGAAGAGCGATTTACTTGGAAAATAAACAGGATAGAAATGATATGGTAGGGGTCTAATGCTTGAAAGTTTCGTTAAGCGATTTAATCTGTTATATTCTTCTCTATAAAATCTTGCTAACCAATATTTAACAAGAGCTATTAAGGGTTCATCTCCAATTCCCAATTTTTTAAAGGTACCTTCATAAACTCTCAAAATAAAGTCAAATTCTCTTCTATACTGGTCTATGATCCTTCTAAATACTGGTATGTAATATATTAAATCTTCATTTTCTTTTATAATAATCTCTGGATTTTTAAGAAAATCTCTTAATTCTTTAATATTTCTAAAAACCTCATCTATAACGATAGTATAAAGGACATAAATATCTCTATCTTCTTCTTCAATATCTTCGAAATTTTCCTCTTCTTCAACATCAGCTTTTTCAAAATCTTTATTATTGCTTTCCTGGAAAATGAGCGGTATTATATGATACGTATCAAAAAATTTGCCATCTAAATCTGCATACTGCTCATATGTTCTTACAATTTTTCTACGCATCTCACAAACTTTTGCAACATCTTGTAATGTGACCTTTTTCATATACTAATTATAATAGTAAATTTTAAATTTGTTTTTTCAGAGAGGTTAAGCCTCATCATTCTCAGCGAGTGCCCAGGCTCTTCATTCTTATAATTCTTTTAGGAGTAACAATTAAATCTACTTTTTGATCATGCGGTTCCATTAAATAAGACAAATCCTCAAAAACTTGTAAATCATGAACATTTGTTGCAATGACTACATCGGGATTTTTCTCCCTTAAAATCTTTATTTCTCTATCTCCAAAACCACCTCCTTTACCTATTCTATTTCCCTTTAAATCTACAGCTACAGAACCGACTAAAGCAAAATCTATTTTTGGAATTTCCCATCCGAGTATTTTAGCATGTCTCAAAATCTCTCTTAAAGAGTTAAAATATATATTTACTTTGCAAAAACCACTTCTCAATCTTGGAGTAGCCATATATACTTCTTTCCCATTCTCTAAAGCATATTTAATTAGATGTCTTTGAGGAGTATCAGGAGAAACAAAAATTCTTTTAGCTTT
>CAZNIQ010000029.1:0-6737 GCA_964573185.1 Candidatus Woesearchaeota archaeon
TTGTAAATAGAATAACTGGAACAGCGGAACATCCAAGAGAAGTGGAAAGAGTAAGGAAAGGAATAGAATTTAAAGGAGAGATTATTTACAAACTTCTAGGTTGGGGAATATTAGAAGAAAAAGATGTTTTAAATCAAGCTAAAGAGGAATTGAAAAAATTAGAGCAAGCTATCGAATATCTTATGAAATATGATTATTTAGGAGGGTCAGGAACTAGGGGATACGGTAAAGTAGCACTATGGTTCGAAAAAATAGAAGTAGAATTAGATGGTAAAAAGACAGAATTAATTTTGCAAGCAGATAAAAATAGAGGAACATTCAAGATTAATGTAAAAGGAGAACAAAATGAATTAGTTAACTATCTAAAGGAATTTATGGAGAAAATATACCTAACCGCCTTACAAGAAGCAAAAGAATATGGCGAACAAATATAAAATTATTTTTTTAAGACCAAAAGAAATTACAAGATTTAGAATACAGGATGGTGTCTTTTCCGATAAAACCTTACCTTATATACCAGCAGATACGATTTATTCTTTGTATTTCTCAAAACTGCTTGAAGAAGACAAGGATTTGCAAGAGCTAAACGAAAGGTTGTATAAAGATAATTATGAAGAAGATTTGGAAGACATTAAAGAAATTTTTGTAAAGGACATTCCTAAAATTACTTCAGCTTATCCATATTATGTTAAAGATAAGAAAATCTATTTCTATTTACCATTAATTTTTGTAGAGGTTGATGATAAAAAATTCAGAAAAAAATGCAGAGAATATACTTCTTTTATTTCTGTTGAATATTTAAATAAACTTTTGGAAAATCCAGAAAAAACTATTAAGGAAATAAAAGAATTAGAGAAAGGAGAAAAAAAGTACAAGGTTTGGGCACCAGTTAAAATAGAATTAGTTACAAGAAACACTATAAACAGAATTTCTTCAACAACAAAAGAAGAAGGATCTCTATTTTCCGAAGAATATGTATTTTGTTATAGAAAAAACGATGAAGAATTTGGATATTACTTTTTAATTGAAGAAAATGAAAAAACTGGAGAATTTTTAGAAAAAATAAGAGAATTCTTTGAGATAAGAGGCATTGGTGCCGATAAATCAGTTTCGAATTCTGTTTTTGAACTTGATGACAAAGAAGAAATAGGGAATAAACTTAAGATTGAAGATTTTGAAGAAAAGAAGGGCGAATTATTTGAAGTTATTAATAAATTAAAAGAAGAAAAGAATGTCATCTTTCATCCATTAATAATAAATAAAAACACAAAGGATAGGATTGAAAAAGTAAAATTAAGGTTCTTAGTTATAGATGGGTATTCTATGTATCCAATAGCTTCAGATGGTTCTAAATTAAAAGAGAAAATTGAAGAACCAATAGTTATTAAAGTAAGAAGAAGATTTCAAAATAAATTATCTTTCAGAGTTTTTTATGGGATTTAGCTAAAGAAAATCAAGATTCCTTGTAATCTAGTTTAAAGCAAAGGATTTCAGTGGTCGCCAACCTCTCGTCAAACCAAAGAAATCCTTTGAGTCAAGAGGTCCGCGACTTTAAAAATGATGATCAAAGAAATAACATTTTTATAACTTGGAAGCAGATTAAATAAATAGGGTTTAAAATAAATTGGAAATATTGAAGGTCAATATAAGTTGAGAAGGTGCTTATTTCTTCGTGAAGCTTATGTTTAAAATAAATTAGAAATATTGAAGCTATCTTTTTAGAAGATAATACAATGCTAAAATGTGTGAACAAATCGTTTAAAATAGATTGGAAATATTGGAGTGTTTCAAATATCTTTAAGGAATTATAAAAGCTATTAAAGGAAACTTCTAATATCAGGTACGAGAACTTGTTGATAAGCGTAAGCTTGAGAAGATGAAGCAGATAGTAAATAAAGTGATACAGGAGCACTGGTGTCTATTTAAGATGTTAGATAAGTCTAGAAGAATTATTTGGACAATTAAAGATTTGTGTAGATAGGTTTGGTTTTAGACCTTATAGTTGGGACAGGCTGAGGTCCATCGTATATAATGCCTTCTACTTTAGCCGAGATCCCATTGATATAATTTCTATGATATAGTAACACTCTACGTTTAAAATAATAAGGAATAAAATGTAATACTTTCGCTTTGCAATATGCTCCATCCGTTTTCATCAAATAAATTATTTTTAAAAAGTAGAATAAATATTTATTATGGAAGTTTTTCTGTTAAGAGGAATTATTCTTTCTCCAGTACATATAACTGGTTTAACTAAACAAAACATACAAAGGAAATACCAAAAGAGAATATTAAATGTTAAAAGAGAATTTGAAAGAATAGTAGGAAAAAGAAAGGATATCGGGGAATATTTTAAGAAAATAGAAGAAAAATTAAATGATTTGATGAGATTTGCTGGAGATTGGAGGGAGTTTATAAAAGATGGTAACGGTAATCCATATATTCCCGGTTCTTCTTTAAAAGGTTCTTTTGCTTCAGGAATAGAACATTATAAAAATTGGAAATTAGAAGATGAAATAAGAAAAAGTGCTTTCCAAAATATTGGATTTAGAGATGCTTATTTAAGAAAAGAGGATTTAACGAAGGCAGATATTGTTATTTCTAGAAATAGAATTTTGGATAATGTTGAGGTTCTAAAACCTGGAACGAAATTTGAAACTGAAATGATCTATAAAGAAAATAATTTATTAAAAATAGAAGAGGTTTTTGTTTATCCGACTCTAAAAACCTTGAAAATAGTTGATTTAATAATTAAAAAAGGCAAGGAAAATTTGTTACCAGGGGAAGTAACTGGGTATTACAATAAATACATAAGCAAATTTGGAAATGATTTTAACAAAGAAAAATTAGAAGAGAAATATAAATTTGTAAGAAATGAAGGTCTAATTATCAGATTAGGAAAATATACTGGAAAGTTATGTAAAGTTACATTACAGTCTTTTGAAAGTGTCTATAAAGAGAGTTTGGAAAGGGGAAGATACATTGGAAGGGTAGCGTTAAACCTTTTAATGGGGTTCGTAAAAATAGAAATAAAATGATTAGCCATAAAGATTTAATTTTAGGAGCTTTATTACATGATATAGGGAAAGCTTTAGTGGACTTTAGAGTTCAAAACTATACAGATTTTCATTTACACCCAAATGATAATTTTGATAGATTAATATGGAAATTGGAAAATATTTGGCGAGTTTTAAAGAATAATGATATTATAGATCCTTTTATTGTAAAATGTATTTTGTTTCATCATTGGTTAAATCAATCTATAAATTTTGTAGCAAATTTAATCAATGGTACAAATATTTCCAATGATGAAAAGAATTTGTTATTATCCTATTTTAAAGAAATAAAACCAGATGAAAAAGAATTGCTGGAAATTATTTCAAAAGTTGATAAAGTTATTTCAGATGAAACAAGAGAAGAATCAAGTGGAAATAATGTGAAAATAATCTATCCATGGAGTATTTTCAAAAAAGAAAAATATAGCTATATGTATGGGCTTAAAGATATTCTAAATACAAGATTTAAAGATATTCCAATAGATATGAATGAATATAGAAAAGAATGGTTAAAAAAATATCAAAAAGATTTCCTAAAAGAATTAAAATTAGCTTATAAGTTAAAAAATCCAAATGTAATTCTTTTAGTTTTATACAAATATTTATTTTTCTTTCCAGAATCTTTAAAAGACTTAAATGAAGTATCTCTGGCTCATCATTTAAAATATACAGCTTTGTTAGCAGATCTTTATTATAAAGAAGTAAAAGAAGGAAAAAACACTTATTTAATTATAATAGATATTGTAGGTACACACAAATTTATTAATTCATTGCTGAGAGATAAAAAAGAAATTGGAGAGAGAGGAAAATATTTACAAAAAATAAATGCGGGATCTAGATTTGTAGAGATTTTAACAGCTTTAGTTATAGCTAAAGTCTTAGAAAAATCAAAATCTTATATTACCAATATTATCAATCTCTCTACAAATGGTGCAGTACTTTTAGTTGCTCTCTCTAAAGAAGAAAAAGAGAAGATAGAAGAATGGGTTAAGGACTTAAACAACGTTTTACTTAAATTAACTCTAGGACAGTTGTATGTTTCTATTTATTTTGAAAGTATTAAAGAAAAGTTAGGAACGACTATTGAGAAAATTATAAATGAAGGACGAGTAGGAAAGCTTATTGAATGGTTATTTAAAGATAGAAATAAAGAATTAAGTGAAAGAAAAGAGAAATTGGAAGATCTAGAATTTAAATACTTAGACAAAGAAAAATTAATACTGGATATCGAAAGAGCGAAAAACGATTACGAACAATTTATAGATCAACTATTAAGAATTCTTGGAAGGTGGATTTATAGAGACAAACCAATTACAAAAATATCAAAGGAACTGTTTGACGTTTTATTTCTGGGAAAACTTGAAGAAATTCCTGATTTTGAAATAGTTTCATGGGAAATAATTTTAGATGAAGGAATAGAAAAAGTAAATATAGAAAAAGAAATAGTTGTACCGTTGTTTTTAAGAAATGGTAGAGAAACCAAGGAGTTAAGAGATATAGTAATAAAAAAACTCGATGAATTAAACATACCAGAAGATATTAAAAGAGAGGTAAAAGAGTATGGAATTTCTTTTGATGTCTTAAAATCTGCAAGAGATTTTAGAAGAATTGGAATACTTAAAATAGATGGTGATAAGGTTGGAAAACTATTTTCAGAATGGTTAAAAGACGAATTAACAAAAAAAGAATATTCTTTGATTGTTCTAGCATATCTTTCTGAAATCCTACAATTCGCGTTTAAGTATGTAACTTTAGACATAGCAGAAAAAATTAACCGTAATAACATAGATTCTTTGGCTTTTGTATTTGTAGTTTATTCTTCAGGAGACGAACTAACAGTAGTTGGAGATATAGAGGAATTATTAGAATATTATAGAGAATTTATTAAGAAAAAGAAAAAAATATTGTTTGATATTATAAAAACATCTGCAGCTTTTGCTTATGTACACTACAAACATCCATTTAGATTTGTTTATGAAAAAATGAATGAATTGGTTGAAAAAGCTAAAGAAAATAAAGATGTGGAAACATTCGAAATATATTTATCATTGACAGATACTATTAATATTCAAGAAAAAGTGACTTTGGGGTGTTGTTTTGAAACTTGGTTAAGTAGAACATATTCATACGTAAAGCTAATTGAAGATAGAAAATTACCAAGGACAAGAATTACCAACATGGAAATGATAATTGAAAGGATTTTAGAAGAATTAAAAAAAGATAAAGCATCTAGTGTCATATATTTAGTATATTATGCATCAAAAGATTATGAAGAGTACTTTAAGGATTTATTAAATGAAATTAAAAAGAAATTCTCACTAGAAAATAAAGAAGAAACTATGGAAATGCTGAATTATTGGTTGTCTATCTTTGATTATGTTAAGACTGTTACAAGATCATAGCTCTATTTCTTTTATCTCCTTTACGTAATTAATCTCTTCAGATTTTATTCCTTCCTTACTCAGATATATTAAATCATATAAAAATGAGACATGGGCAAAATAATTTCTTAATATATCAGAATATTGAACGGAGGTTTTTCTTTTATCTTTATTTTTTACTTTTTCAATTAGGTCTGCAAGATCCTTGCATTCTTTGTATCTTATTTCTTCACTGATGCTAAATATTATATTTTTATATTCATAAACTTTCTCTAAAATTTTTATTTCATTCTCTATTAGCTTTTTAGCAACAGGATTCGGAATTTCATCTTTTATTTTCTTTATAACTTCTAAATCAATCTTATTATACCTAAACTTTTCAGCTATGTTTTTTGCAAACAAAATCGCAAAAATATACTTAAACAATTTTTCAGAATTTATTTTACCTTTAACTTTATATTCTTCATTTTCTTTTTCTTGTTTCGGCATTAATTCTAATAAAATATTTTCGTCAAAATCAAAGTTAGAGTTTTTAACTAAAGGAAATATTAAGCCATATAGATATGCTACTAATAGCTTAAAAGCATGTATAGCATTAAAATTTATTTTTTCCTTGAAAACTCTTTTTATTTCCTTATGTGTTTCCTCTAATTCTTTCACATTTAATTTTATCTTCCCTTCCAAATCTATATAACCCAAATTCAAGAAATAAGATTCCGGGTTTTCTTTTAAAACAGGTGTTGCATTGTAGATTTTCAATTTAAAACCAAGAATTTTCTTTAAGTAAGATAAAGTTAGTAAAGTTATTGTTGGAAGATAATTTATTCCATGTGTTAAATCTAAAACTACTTCTTTAGCATCTTTTAACTGAAAATATAGTTGAATAAATAAATTAAGCAAGATATCGTAAAAATTTGCCATAAATTTATGATTTTTATATATTCCAGATGAGATTGTAACAATTACTTCAGTTTTATTTAGGATTTCTTCATTAGCACCAAATTCTCTTAATTTTTCTTTAATTTTCTCCTTTAAAGAACTCTCATCCCAAACATTGAATTCGGGAAATAAACTGTTTTGAACAATTATTATTCCCTTATCAGGTTTTTCTACTTCAAATAAGGGTATGTATGTTGTCTTGGATATCAACTCTTTTCCATTTATATTATATTTTCCATTTCCCCAATTTTTTGGATTCCCCCATGTGGCAACAAGAACTTTCATATAAAATAATAGGAATTTTGAAATATTAATGTTCTGCGTATTGATATATGATATTGCTACTGAAAATGAAGAAAAT
>CAZNIQ010000030.1:0-5989 GCA_964573185.1 Candidatus Woesearchaeota archaeon
ATTTGAAGAATTTAAAGAAAAATATGTTGAAAATGGAATAATCTACGACCGAATAAAAGAAATAAAAATTGTTAAATCGAATTACAACAAATTATATGATATAGGATTAGAGAGCTATCATAATTTTGTTGCAAATGGTGTTGTAGTGCATAACTGTGGTGTACGTGTTATAAGAACAAATCTAAGAGTAGAAGATGTTAAACCAAAATTAATGGAACTCGTTAATGAAATATTCAGAAATGTTCCTGCTGGAGTGGGTGAAACCGGAAAAGTCCATCTTTCTTTTTCAGAATTGGATAAAGTTTTACAGGAAGGTGCAAAGTGGGCTGTGGAGAATGGATATGGCTGGGAAGACGATTTAGGAAGAATAGAATCGTATGGACATTTAGAAGATGCTGATCCAGATGCGGTATCAGTTACTGCTAAAAGAAGAGGCGCTCCTCAGTTAGGAACTCTAGGTTCAGGAAATCATTTCTTAGAAATTCAAGTAGTAGATAAGATATATAATCCAGAAGTTGCAAAAGCCTTTGGAATTGAAGAGGGGGGACAAGTAGTTGTAATGGTTCATACAGGTTCAAGAGGATTAGGACATCAAGTTGCTTCTGATTATATAAGAGAATTCGAAAGAAGATTTAGGGATATCGTTAGAAAATTACCTGATAGAGAATTGGTTTATGCTCCTTGGGGAACAAAGGAAGCAGAAAGATATTGGGGTGCTATGTGTGCTGCAGCAAATTATGCTTGGGCTAACAGACAAATGATAACACACTGGGTTAGAGAATCGTTTGAGAAAGTCTTTAGGACATCTGCAGATCAGTTAGGAATGGAAATAGTATATGATGTTGCACATAACATTGCAAAGATAGAAGAACATAAAGTAAATGGTCAGAAGAAAAAAGTAATTGTTCATAGGAAAGGTGCGACAAGAGCTTTTCCACCAGGGCATCCAGAACTAATTTCTAGGTACAGAAAAGTAGGACAACCAATAATCATACCGGGTTCAATGGGAACAGCATCATATATCTTGGTAGGTACCGAAAAAGCTATGGAAATTTCATTCGGTTCTACTGCTCACGGAGCTGGAAGACAATTATCTAGAGCCGAAGCAAAAAGAAGATACAGATATCAGGAAGTTATTAATAGGATGAGGCAACAAGGAATTGTTGTTAAGTCGGCAACAAGGGATGGGGTAGTAGAAGAAGTACCAGAGGCTTATAAGAACGTTGATGAAGTTGTAAGAGTTTCACATGAATTGGGAATTGGAAAATTAGTAGTTAGACTAAGACCTATAGCAGTTATAAAGGGTTGACTTCTTACTGTGTTTTTTAATTTAACTTAGATGACAAAATTTATATAAGTTTAGGTTGATATAAAATCCTTATGTCCTATCGGTATAATAGATGAGATTAAACGAGGTTTTGTAGAGATCATAACTGAGAAAGAGTTTATAGAATTAATAAACGGTAGTAAGTTTAGATTTTATTGGGGAATAGCACCAACAGGCCCAATTCACATTGGATATTTTATACCGGTAGTTAAATTTATAGATTTGTTAAAAATTGGAGGAGAAGGAATTATTTTAATAGCAGATTGGCATGCCTACCTAGATGATAGAAAAACGCCATGGGAGGAAATGGAATTAAGATCAAAATATTATAAATTAGTATTGGAAAGCTTATTAAAACAATTTATTGACTTAGATAAGGTAAAATTCGTTTTTGGACACGAATTTCAGAGAAAACCAGAATATATAGAAGATTTAATAAAACTCTCTGGAATGGTTACTGTTAAAAGAGCCATTAGAGCAGCCTCAGAGGTAGTAAGAATAAAGAATAATCCTCACGTATCAGAATTAATTTATCCATTAATGCAAGTTTTAGATGTAAAGCACTTAGGTGTTGATTTAGCAATCGGAGGAATAGATCAAAGACATATTTATGCATTAGGTAGAGAAGTTCTTCCAAAAATAGGATATAAACCTGGAATCTACGCATTTACACCTTTACTGACATCTCTAAAAGGAAGAGGAAAAATGTCTGCCTCAATACCAGAGTCTACTATAACTGTACACGATAGTCCAGAGACTTTAAAAGAGAAGGTAGAAAAAGCATTCTGTCCTTTAGATAAAAAGAACAATCCCATATTAGATATATACAAATACCTTATATTTCCATTATTAGGAAAAATAGAAATAGGTGGGAAATACTATGAAAAATACGAAAGTTTGGAGAATGATTTTCTAAAAGGAACGTTGCATCCACTGAACTTAAAAAGAGCACTATCAGAATATTTAAATATAATATTGGATCCTATCAGAAAAGAATTGCAAAGAAAGGAATTCGTAAAAGAAGTTGTTAATAGATATAGAAGATTGGGTTATAAAATATAGTTTTTTGTTTTTTACTTTTATAAGTACTTCAATGGGTGTTATCTCACTTGAGGATTTAAAGAAAATTGATTTAAGAGTAGGAAAGATTATTGAAGTAGAAGAACATCCTAATGCAGATAAACTATATGTTTTGAAAGTAGATTTAGGAAATGAGATTAGAACTATTGTAGCAGGACTAAAACCATATTACTCTAAAGAAGAATTGAAAGGAAAATATGTAGTAATTGTTGCAAATTTAGAGCCCAAGAAATTAAGAGGAATAGAATCTCAAGGTATGCTTCTAGCCGCTGACGATGGAAAAACTGTGGCCATACTAACAGTAGACAGGCCTGTAAAACCTGGAGCAAAAATATATTAAGCAAAATGTTTTTCCAAATGTAAAACCGCTTCGGAGATTTCTTCTAAGTGCTCCCTAACATATTCTTTCCATTCTTTTAGTATTTCAATCACATCATGTGTGCTCTGTGCTCTTTTAATTTTATTTTCAAATTCACCAGCTTTCTTAATAATATCTTTAATTCTATTTAAAAGTAGATTCCCAACCTTTTCAATAATTATCCTTTCAGATTCTATCTCTTTTAAAGCTTCTTTAATTTCTTCTAAAAGTTTCTTACGCATAAAATAAAAATAAAGATTATAAGGAGACTTCTATTTGTTCTTTTACTTCCTGGGTTGGTTCCCAGACCTTTAATTCTTCTACTCTCGCTTTTAAGGGTCTGTCGTTATCGTCTAATTCTATTACAACTTTTCCTGTAATCAATTTTCCTGTCCCAATTTTATCTTCAATTGCATATCCTAACCTCTGTACTAATCTAGAGAATTCCCTCCTCCATCTTTCTAATACAGCTCTATCCTTTGCAGCCATTGCTCCCCATAGATACCTTACAAAGCTAATTCCAACAGGGTTTACTGGTCTTACAATTTCTATTTCAATTGTCTTGGTCATAAATTTATTTTTATTTTGGACTATAAAAATTTTGGTGATGAAGGATAGCGGTACTGAACATGATGAAGTGTTACTCTACTGATCAGATTATTATGCTTAATCTTTTCAATTCAAGATATAACTCTTTTAGAAACTCTTCTAATTTTTCTTTTGGAATAGAAGCTCCTGCAGCAATATCATGACCGCCACCAACACCCCCCACTTTCAATGCTGCTTTTTCTACAGCCTTTCCTAAATCGCTATCATTTTTATTTACTAATCTTATAGAAATCTTTATCGTTCCATCTTCATCTGCAGCAACACCTATAATTCTTTTATCTTTAATCCTAAATGATAGTATAGAAGCAACAGGACTAGTTAAAGTGGGTCTCAAATTTTTTTCAAAATAAAAAATTAAAATATCCTTATAAACTATTTTCTTAACATTTTCAATATTTTCAAGAGCTTTTAAAATTTCTTTTTTATATTCTAATAAGATATCCAGAGCTTGATCCTTATACTTTTCATCTCCAAGAACAGACGCAATACCAACTGATGGTTTACCCATACGTCCGGTTGCATTTAAAATATAAGCTATTTCCCTCAGATCTTTAAAGAAAGGATGACTAGAATTCTTTAATAAATAGATATATCCAATAACGTCTTCAGCATTTGGAATATTATACTTCATTCTTTTCAGTATAATTGCAGTTATTAGCTTCTTTATCTGTTCTTCATTGAGATCAGAATACTTTATCCAATCCCCTCCTTTTTTCAAAGGAATTCCTATTTCTTGTAAAAATTGAAGAGCACCTGTTTCAGAACCAGTAACCTCCGGAATGTATATTTCAGTAGAATATTCTAGAACTTTATGCAAAGGTCTTGTATATAACCCAAACATTCTTAATCCCTTTTTAACTTCAATTATTCCATTCTCCTGTAATTCTTCTAAAATTTTTTTGTTTAATCCTCTAAATCCTTTTTTATCTTCTTGTATATCTCCTATAGCACCAACTAAAGCTAGCCATCCGTAATCTAAAATCTCGTAACTTAAATTTTTCAATAAAAGATATGTTACGCCAGAAGAAGAAATTTCTTTTGATCCGTCTATTTTGAATATCCTTGGATTTATTTGGAATATTTTACCTATTTTCTTTTCCTTGGAAACTAATTGATGATGGTCTATTATAAATGTAGGTATGTATGAAAAGTACTTTCTTAATTCTTCAATGTATCCGCTACCCATATCTAAAAAAATAAGCATATCTTTTTTTACTGAAAGAATATCATCAATAGCTTTCTTATCCAAATAATGAAAGAATTTTAATTGAACGATCTTATCTTGATCATATAAATATTTTAACATCAAAGCTGCAGAAGAGAGACCATCCGCATCAATATGAGAAACGATTAATATTCTTTTAGCTAAATCAACATAATGTTGAAATTCTTCTGAAACTTCTCTTAAGTATTCCAAAAAAGCATCTTCCATTCAAAAAATTAAAATTTAAAGTTTAAAAATGAAAAATTAAGTAGAACCGTAAATCTTTGCTATTTCGTCGTTGAATTCCCAATAAGCAGGTAGCTTACCAACTCTTTTATAATATTTTACTAAACTCCTTATCTTTCCCTCTATTGCCTCCAAATTCTTTTTATTTTTCATATCTTTTCTATGAACTTCTAAATGCTTTTTAACTCTCCAATACTTCTTAATTAAATACAACAAATCCTCCGGAATTTCCGGAGCAACCCCATGTTCTTCTAGAATCTGTAATATAGATTTCCCTGTAATTGCTCTAACATCTGGTATTCCATATTGATCCCTCAAAATTAATCCTATCTTTGAAGGAGTATATCCTTCCTTTGCTAATCTAACGACTAACTGCTCAACTTCTTCAGGTTTATAAGGAACCCACTTATATTTCTCCATTAAAGAACTAAAGAAAATATGTTTTTAAGGTTGCCGACCGGGGTTCATCGTACCCCTTTCAGGATCTCGCCCTGGGAACAAAACATTAATTTATCTTAAACTTTTAAGGTTTTTAATGAAAATAATAATTAATCCTTTAAGGGATTTTGAAGCTGCTGTGATCTTAAGAGCACTGTATTATGCAACAGGATTAGAAAATGTAGAAATTTATGTAACTAAAGTAAAAAATATTTTATCTTTTGCAAGATACTCAAGAGTTCCTGTATATGTGATTAAAAATAAAGTTAAATTTGAAAAACCCAAAATAAAAGGTATAATTTTAGATCCATATGCTGATAAAGAATTAGATTTCATACCAGAAATACTAATAATAGATTTCATAGGAGAATATTCGGGAAAAAGATACAAAGTGTTAGGAACGTCCCTACTACATTATGAAGCTATAGCTTTTATCTATAAGTTCTTTTTAAGAAAAAGAGAAATTCAAATTGATATTGAAAATGAAATAAATAGAGATTTAATTTATTTTGCTAGAAAGCTTTTGGAAGGGATAAGGGATATCGATAATTACCCTTATATATCACCGAGATTGATAATTTTTGCTTTAAGACATATTGAAAAGAAGTATAATATATTGGTAGATTATAGAAAAGTTAACTTAAAGATAGATAATGAAAATGGAGAAATTATAATGGAAATTTTGATAGATTTCTTTGACAGAAAGCTGAATAAAGTGAAGGAAGAT
>CAZNIQ010000031.1:0-5341 GCA_964573185.1 Candidatus Woesearchaeota archaeon
TGATAAACTGAATATTATCATTATTAAACTATGTTTTGCTAATTTTTGTTCCATACATTTCTCCCTTTTTAAAATAAATTTTAGTTATTTATTTTTGATAATAAGTTATTTAGTTTTTTGTTTAAATTAACTGCCCATTTATCTCTTTTACTTCTTCTCCAATCATAGATTAAATATGTAATACATGCTAAGAATGTTATTCCAGAGATTGCTAAACCAATTTCAAACCAATCTTGTGGTTTGTATCTGATGACTATTTTTAGATTTCCTGTTTCGTTTATGTAGAAACCGTTTATTATTCCATATAATGGAACTGGTTGAACTTTTTGTATTAATTTTCCATCTTTGTATACCCTTGCCTCCCATAGTGGGTCATAGCTTTCAGCAAAACTTAACATAAAAGGTTTTGTTGTATTTACTTGGACTTCCCATAAGGTTGGGTTGATTTTTTTATAGCTTAGATTGTAATTGTTGGAAATTTTGGTTTTATTTTTATTACTTTGAATATATATTAGCAAAATCTCTTTTTTAATTTCTATATTTTTATATAAGTTTAATGAGTAATTAAGTGAATGGTTATTCCAGTTTTCAAATCCTATTTGAATCCACTTTATTTTTTTTACGTTTATATCTGTTACATCCTTCGTAGATAGATTTATCTCATAAACTTTTGATGTATTTGTAAAATTTCCAACATATAAAGGAGATTGTGATGTCCATATTCCATTTTCATCCATCAAAAATAAATGTATTCCTAAATTATACAATGGCTCATTAGGCTTAATTTTTATCTTAACTAATGAATTAGTTAAATCAATTGGGTTATAAAGTTCATTTCCTACTTGCCCCAATGAATATTTTTTATGAAGATTGAGATTGACATCTAACCAATTGTTAGATTGGGATACTAATATTTTATCTTTTTTATAGACCCACGGCCATGTTCCATAACTAAATCTTCCTAAATTTTGATTTGTTATGTCAATTATATAGGTCTCGTTTTTCTTTGTGAAATTAATTTTATTTATGGAAGATTTTGAATTTACAATTGCAACTTTTCTAATATCAAAAGTATTCATTAATATGAATTTATCATTTGTTGTTAAATTGCCATTAATATAATAAATTTTACTTGGAATCCATATTAAAGAACTTGAAGCATTAGGTAATTTATATACCGAGTAGTTTTTGCCTTTATATACTAATTTAAACCCTTCTTTCTTTAAATAATCTTCAATTCTTTTTATATCTGCTGTTGGTAATGCTTCTTTTCCTAACCTTGTATCTAATGTTTTATCTATTAGAATATACTTTATCCCTAAATTTCTTAATGTTGATACATTCAATTCGAAGAATCTTTTATATAGCATATCATCAACTAATTCTTTACCATACCAATTTAATGGTGGTTCTCCCCCATATCTATAAATTAATGCACTCCTATCCTTAATAAATGATACAAATATCGGTCTATTAGTGAAGTAATAAGCCCACTTATAATAAGGTAACCAAGTTCCGGGCATAATCATTACTTTTCCATAATCATTTTTTATTTGATTATTCAAAAATTCGGAAACTTTATAAGTTTCATCAGGAATTCCTTTGAAATAGTGGTTGAATAAGGTTCCAGTCCAAATTGGAAATGAAGAGGTCAGTAAAAATGAGATTACAATTAAATAAGGTAGTGTTTTTGTTATTTTTTGATTATTTGTTAATTTATTTAGTAGGTTTTTATAGCCCAAATAAGCATAAGGGATAAATACCGAGTAGCAAAAGGCAAGAATTGCAACCCATTTGTAGTTATTTCTAAATGTTCCAAAGAATGATGAATGTGTTATCAGATAAAAATAAATATCTTTTATTATTGAAGTTGGATGATAACCTTGTGCCAATAATAACCCAAGAAGGAAGAGTATGAAATAAGAGAGAAGTATTATTTTATCCTTTCTGTTATTTGTGATTTTATAATAGATAAATGCACCAAATATTATTAAAGCACTTAGTATTATTAATACAGGTCTTATTTTCCATAATATATCTGAGAAATAAAATACTTTCATTCCATAGTAGACACTAAATAATTCCCAATATCCTGATAAATGAAAGACATTTAGTAATGTTGAAATCCCACTGTAAAACAATTCCATGTGCAATGTTTTAATAAATTGGTTTGTGTAGTATAGTTTATAGATGAATATGGGCAGAATCCACCAAAAAGACAATAAAAAACTTAAAGAAGCAATTTTTATTCCTTTTATCAGTAGCTCTTTAAAAGACCATTTATTAATAAATTTAAATGTTAATATCGTCCATACTATTATAATTAGTGATATTATTACCGTTGGAGGATTTGGAGCAAGTCCGAAGAATGAAAGTAGGAATGAAGTTGTTATTAAGTACTTTGATTTTTTTAAGGTTATGTATTTAAATGAATAATAGAGTATCCAGGGAGTTAAAAGGTAAGGAATTAATAACATAATATTTCTTGCAATAGAAATGCAAACAAATAAATTGAATTCATAAAATATTACTGACAAAAATAGAATGGCTACTTCATCCTCTTTTATGAAATAACTCCTAATTAATTTTAAAAAACCCAATGCTCCAAAATAAAGAAGTGAAAATTCTATGAGAGGAAATATTATCTTTGGAGGAAGGAAATGAAAAAGCATTGACATGGAGATTATAATTAACCTTCCAGATTGTATCATTGGAAAATACGAACCTCCAAAGTTTAATTCATCGAATTTATAAATATATGAATTAAATTCGGAATATGGAGACAAAAGCATACTATGACAAATATCGTTTATAGAAATGTAATTAATCGTTAGGTAAGAATACAACACAATGATTATAAGATTTACAACAAAAAGAAATATGTCCCACTTTCTTATTTTACTACTCATCTTACCACCATCCTCTCAATAACCCGAAATTCATAATCCAACTTGGTTGGGCTTCACATGGCGTCCAACAGTTCGGGCATTTACCATTTTTTATTAATTTTCTAACTTCTCTTGCTTTTTTACCCCACCAAATTTCTTTAAACGAGTTTTCCTTTAAACTTCCCATTTTAAAATTCCACTGTGTGCATGGATAAACATTACCATAAGGGTCGATATAAGAAGAGTATGTTCCAGAAGAGCAAGGAATTACCATTTTTTTAGGATTATTTGTAAAGTTAAGTATATTCTTTAAATAGAAGTTATAAAATGTTAATTTTATTTTGTTAAATAAATCTTTTTGTCTTTTTTCTTTTTTTAAAGTGTTTATATAAAATCTAACATCCTTTTCAATGTCTTCTTTAAATTGTCCATAAGGATTATTTAATTTATTATTTTCTCTCACATAATAGCCAGTGAAATGCTCAAAGGTAATAGTTATTTTATCAATTGAAATTCCATAATTATTTTTAACAAATTTATAAAATTCTTCAAATCTTCCTGCGTTATATTGGGAGATAGTATATGCAAAATGGATATTTAAATTTTTATACTGCTGTTTTAATTGTTTCAATTCATTAAATAGATATATTGCCTTTTCAAAATTTCCTTCTATCCCTCTAATTTTATCATGAACCTCTGGAATTCCATCTAAACTTATACCTATATTTAATATTTTTTTATCAGGTATTTTTTCCAAGATTTCTTTTATTTTTTTATACGAGGTTTTTGGAGAAACAGCATTTGTAGTAAGTCCTCCTGCGAATATTGATGTATTAATATATGCATAAGTTATTATATCTACGACATCTTTTTTTAATAATGCCTCCCCTCCCGTAAATTCTACCCAACATAAGTTATCTCCTATCTCATCAAATAATCTTTTCCATTCATAAAATCTAAGTTCTTCTTTATATTTATCAGGATTTTCTTTATAAATTTTCCAAATTTCACATGTCTTACACTTAGAATTACATAAAAAAGTTAGTGCTAATGTTAGTTTTATTGGTAATGGCTTATTGTATATAATATTATTTTTTTTAGAATTTAGTATATTACTGATAAATTCCACATGCACCACCTTTATAACCATTCTAATACTTTTTTGACATCAATATTTTCCATACATGGGAATACCTCACTATCTTCCTCATATTCTGGATGAATACATTTAAATTCTCTCATAGTATAACTTGTATAACACGGAGAGCAGTTTAAACCAGAAGTAATTACTTTATATTCAGTATTCCAAGGATGAACTTTTCTTGTATCTGTATTACCAAAGAAACATATTATTTCTTTTCCAAGAGCAGCGGATATGTGCATTATACCAGAATCAGTTGTAACGACCTTTTTACATCTTTTAATGATTGAAGCAACTTCCCTTATTCTAAAACCTTCAACAAGATAAATTTTTTTGTTTATCAATGGTTTAAAATTCTCTAACAAAAATTTTTTCACATATTTTTCCTCAGGTCCTATATTAAATAAAATTTGATAATCATTACTTATTATTAAATTGATGAGTTCTTTTAATTTATTTAATGGCAATCTTCTTTTTTCACTACCTTTTTTAACTCTTGAGCTTCCATTATGGATGAAAATTGCCTTATCATAATCAATACCATTTTCTTCAAAAAATATCTTGCCTTTTTCTTCATCTTCATCAGTTAAATACAACTCTAAATTCATTTTTTTAATTTCATTTTCGCTAACAACAATATCAAGAGGTATCAACAAATTTACATTATTTATCACGTTATGTTTATTCTCCTCAGCATCAATTAAATCAGTATTCAAAAAATGAAATTCTTTAAAATATCCTTTTTTAAACTTATGTGCTATTCTTCTTTTAGCTCCAATTAAGTAACCAACAATATGATAATGCTTTGGGTAGGAAGGATATACTGTAATTGAAACATCGTATTTTCCTTTAAAATTTTTTAATAAATATTTTATAGAACCAAAATAACCTGCTCCAAAGAAATTAAAATAATAAACATTTTCTAAATTTGGATTTGTTTCTAAGATTTCATAAGTTGCCTTTTGCATAGTTAGTACTTCAATTTTTGCGTCTTTAAAATTTTCTCTAAGTGATTTAATCATTGGTGTAGCCATTAAAGCATCTCCTAGCCCGGGTAACGCAATGACTAATATTTTTATATAAACCACCCCTACAATATAATTGTCTTTTATAAATTTACTGACTATGTGATTACGATATTCCTTTCTTTATTAGTTTTTTACTACACTCTTTCACGACTTTATAAAAAGATAATCCATATTTATAGCTTAAGTATTCGATACAGTTTGAAATTATTGCCATGAATCTAACAAATCCGATATTGCTTTTTTCAGACGTTAAGTAATTCCCTTCAACTTCTAAAATCGATTTA
>CAZNIQ010000032.1:0-5324 GCA_964573185.1 Candidatus Woesearchaeota archaeon
GATTTTGACTTAATTCTAATTTCAACTTCAGGCATAGCCGAACTAACTTTACTAAGAAACACTTTTGATTGTCCCGTAGTAGCTTATGTTCATACCCCATTAAGAGCAGCATATTTTTGGGATATAAAATGGAATTTAAAATATAGATTTAAAAACTGGTTCGTTAAAGAGTTCTATAAATTTGCTTTACATATTTATAATAAATTAGAGAAAAAGGCTTGGAAAAAAATTGATTTTGCTATATTCAACTCGTATTTATCAAGAAAGAGGGCTTTAGATAAAGGATTAATTGAAGAAGAAAGAACTAAGGTGATTTATCCTGGAGTAGATCTAGAAAACTTGTACTATGATGAACCAGAAGATTATTTTCTTTATATAGCAAGATTCGGAATGGCTAAAAGGCAAAATATTTTAATTAAAGCTTTTGCAAGGTTTGCTAAAAAATACAAGGATTATAAATTAATTTTAGCAGGAGGATTAGAAAATAAAAAATACTTTTTACATTTATTGAAACTTGTCAAAAAATACAAGTTACAGAATAAGGTAAAGTTGTTCTACAATTTACCCTACCAAAAAATTATTGAATTATATGCAAAATCTTTGGCTTTTGTTCATGTTCCTTTTATGGAAGATTTTGGAATCGCACCTTTAGAAGCTGCAGCAGCAGGCAAATATATAATTAATGTTTATCCAGCAGGCAACTATGAAATCCTAAAAGACTTTCCGGGGGTTTATTGGATAAAGGAAAGGTTCTATGAAGAAAAAATGGTAGAAGAAGTCTATAAAGCTCTAGAATATTTTGTTAAAAATCAAGATGAGTTGATAGAAAAAGGGAAAGAAAACAGAAAGAAAATAAAAGAATTAGATTTGTCTTGGGATAGATTTGCGAAAGAAATGGATAAAACTTTAGAAGAAGTAGCAAATAATTCATAACCTAAAAACCGTAAAAGATTTATTACAAGGTTATGAAGTAGATTTTTTAATAAAAAGGCAGGTAAAACATTTAATCCGAGTTACTATGCTTCTAACTTTGATGAAATAGATTCAAGAGAATGGAGAGTTTGCTAGAAGCTTTTATGGAAGTGGTTACTTAGGGTATATAAGGTAAACAAATATTTATATAATATTGTTTACTTTAAATACATATGGTAAACGAGTTGAGGGAAAGATTGCTGTTGTGGAAAGAATGGGAACCTCCCAAAATAATCAAAAGGGAAATAAGAATACCTGAGACGAAAGATATAATAGCAATTATAGGACCAAGAAGAGCAGGAAAGACTTATTTTATGTTTCAAGTAATAAAAGAGCTTTTAGATAAGGGAATTCCAAAAGAAAATATTTTATATATAAATTTTGATGATATAATTTTTAGAAGATATGATTTAAAGAAAATTTTAGAAGTATATTATGAATTGTTCAACCCCAAGGGACAAATTTTTCTATTTCTTGATGAAATTCAAAACTTAAAAGACTGGCCAATATGGTTAAGAACTCTACACGACCAAGGATATAAAATTTTTGTTACAGGCTCTTCTTCTAAATTGTTATTGAGAGAGATAGCTAAAGAATTAAGAGGAAGATATATATCTAAAATTTTATTACCCTTTTCCTTTAGAGAATTTTTGAAAGTAAAAAACTTTGAATTTTTAGATACCCCAGAAAAAAGAGGAAAATTAAAAAATTTACTATTAGAATATTTAAAGTTTGGGGGTTTTCCAGAAGTTACATTTTTAGAAAATAAAATAGATAAAAGGGAAAAATTGCTTTCAATCTTTGAAACAACATTTTATAGAGATCTAGTTGAAAGATATAGAATCAGAGAAATAGAAATTGCAAAAGAGTTACTAGAGTTCTTAATTTCAAACATTTCAAATCTAATTTCAATAACAAAAATCCATAACACATTTAGAACTTTTGGAATAAATGTTTCAAAAAGAACATTGTGGAAATATTATAATTATATGTTAGAGAGCTTAATAATTTTTGAGACAAAAATTTTTACTTATTCTAAAAGAAAAGAGATGCTATCTCCAAGAAAAATTTATGCTAATGACCTAGGAATAGCGAACTTGCCTAAAGAACAAAAAATAGGAACTCTTATGGAAAATCTTGTTTACTTGGAACTATTTAGAAAAGGGTTAGAGCCTAGGTATTATTTAGTAAATAATAAAGAGATAGATTTTGTTTTTAAAGAAAATGGGAAGATAAAAGCGATAGAAGTAACTTATGAGTTAGATAACGAGCATATTAGGAAACTGGAGGAAGCTATTAAGAGATTAAATGCGGAAGGGATTATAATAACATGGGATTATGAGGAAGAAATCACAAAAAATAATAGGAAAATAAGAATAACACCTTTATGGAAATGGCTTTTAAATGTTAGAGATGAAACAATATAAATGATGATTGGGTGAGTTGCCTGAAAATGAGGAGAGAGGATGGAGCTGATATAAAGATAATAAATGACATTGTTGTAGAAGCTTTGTATTTAATACATACTAAGAGGAAAAATCATAAGGAAGCTGTGCATCTGGCTTTAAAGAAGTATAGGATAAAAAATATCAAGATCTCCAGAATAGTTACTGGCAAAGTGCATTGGATTCTGAAGTATCTATACTTTTTAGATTATATAATAAATAGAATTTTAAGAAATACCTCTTTGGAACAATTAAACCCATATTTAAGAAGTTTATTAGAGTTAGCGACCTTTGAGATGATTGTTAGAAATGTTAAACCACCTATAGCTACAGATTCTGCAATAAATGTTGCAAAAAGATTAAGACATTTCGAATTCATACCTTTCTTATCCGCAGTTTTAAGGCAAATCGAAAATAAGTGGAAAGAGGTTTTAGATAAAATAGAAGATGAAGAACTAAAATTATGTATTATAAACAGCTTTCCTTACGAATTTTATAAAATAATTAAAGAAGAATGGGGAGAGAAAATTGCAAGGGAAATAATAAAATATTCTTTAAGACCTCCTATCGATTATATAAGAGTTAATTTGATTAAAACCTCTCCTGAGAATTTATGTAGATCCTTAGAGAAAAAAGGATTTATTTTGGAAGAAACTGAATTTTTTGACGTTTTCAGGGTAAAATATAAGCCAATACCGTTAACTAGAACTGAAGAATATAAGAAAGGTTATTTTGTGATACAAGATCTCGCTTCTGCTTCAGTTGCACATTATTTAGATCCTAAGCCAGATGAAAAAATAATAGACATGACCGCAGCTCCAGGAAACAAAACCTTTCATATAGCATCTTTAACTGAAGGAAAAGCAAAAATATTAGCTGTGGATTGGAAATGCAATAGGTTAAAGAAAATGAAGCAGATTGCTAAAAGATTAGGGATCAGAAATGTTGAATATAAATGTATGGATGCGAGAAAAATCCAAGGGAAGTTTGATAAAGCTGTAGTAGATCCCACTTGCACCTCTACAGGAACTTTTCAAAAATATCCGGAAGTCAAAGTGTTTTTTAAGTATATTATTAAAAGAAAAGAGGAATATATAAAAATCCAAAGAGAATTATTGGATAAAGCAGTAAAAATAGCAGATATAGTTTCCTATTCAGTTTGTTCTTTGTTAAAAGAAGAAGGAGAAGAGAATGCACATAGACATAAGGTTATGAAGGAAAGAAGATTTTGGCCTTGGGATCAAACAATAGGATTTTATGTAGCTATAATTGAAGGACGCTCTTAACTATTTCGGAAAATTTTAATAAAGCGTTAAATCCCGCTAGTTTCATAAATCCTATTGCAAGTTCTTTAGGGATAATATTGCCTTCCTTGAAAATTTCTAATTTTTTCTATTATTTTTTCTTTCAGTTTCTGGGAGAATATTACATCTGCCGCGCGCAACTTCATCATCTTTCAGGAAGGGGTGGGATATCTTCATTACATAAAACTTTGTCTAAGAGTGTTTTTAAATTTTTGTATACGTGTAAACATACATGGAAACTGTTGTAGTATCCGTAAGATTGCCTAAAGAAATAGTAATGAAACTTAAAAGTAAAGGAAAACCAAGTGAAGTTATTAGAAAGATAATTATAAAGGTATTAGAGGAGGAAGAGAAAAAAATAGCAGAAGAATTAGAAAAAATAGGGGAATTGGAAGTTGTTAAAAAAAGAAAGTCAAACAAAAGTGTTGTAGAGTTGATTAGGGAGGATAGGGATGTATTGCATTGATTCTTCTATTTTAGCAGCCTTTGTTGTTAAAGAAGAAGGATGGAAGAAACTAATAAAATATTTAGTCGATGGAGTTACAAT
The DNA here is from genome assembly GCA_964573185.1 of Candidatus Woesearchaeota archaeon. Lineage (GTDB taxonomy): Archaea > Nanobdellota > Nanobdellia > Nanobdellales > CAZNIQ01 > CAZNIQ01. Next base: position 4,269 of record CAZNIQ010000032.1, read on the forward strand.
CGATCTAGCTTTTAAAGAAACATTAAATGTAATATGGAAGAAAGCGAAGTTGCTTAATGAGGAAATTGATATTAAAAATGCTTTATTAAAAATAAAAAAGTTAAGAAAAGTGCTAATAATTTATCCTCAAGAAGAATTACATGATCTTGCTTTAGAGATATCTTTAGAAAATAATATATCAATTTATGATGCTTTGTTTATCGCATTAGCTTTAAATGAAAATTTAACTTTGGTTACAAAGGACAAAAGACAGAAGGAAGTAGCGGAAAAATTAAATATAGACGTTATCTTAGAGAAATAACTTAAAGTAATTTTACCCAACCTTTAAACTTCATTATTAATATATCTTTTAAGCTTCTCTATTAAAGTTTTCAATACGATTTCTATTTCAAACGAATCATCAATAACAATATCAAAGACTGTTGGATCTCCATAGGAAGAATAAACTTTTTTCCAAAAAGGATCATCAATAATTCTTGCTAATTTTTGATATCTTTCCCTATCTTTTTTTGTCCTTTCAATCAGATCTCTTTTCGCATCTTCTATAGATTTATATTCTTTATCTCCCTTCCTTCTTTTTTGAAATACTCTTTTGGCAATAATATCTAAATCGGCGACAACTAAAATCTTTACCACATTTGGAAAATTTAAATAATACGGTGCTAAATTTGAATCAATCAAAATTAAATCATACTTATCCTTGTTTTCTTTAATTAAGTTATAAATTTTTTTATCTATTTCATAATCTAACAATGGATTCTTTTCTATTTCTTTAACAAATTCATCTATTGTTAATCCTTTTTCCAAAGCAATCTCTCTAAATATTTCTCCTACAGAAATATTTAGTACTTTCATTTTATCTTTAACCAATTCATATAGTCTGTTTTTTAGGAAAGTTCTTCCTGCACCGTGAACCAAACTACCAAAAACTAAAATTTTACCTCTTAAGAACTCCATTTGCTAATTCTAAAATCTTTTTATAAGGATCTTTAGCTTTTATTACTGCAGAAGCTAAAAGGACACCATAAGCTCCTAATTCCAATGCTTTTTTGACAT
>CAZNIQ010000033.1:0-4891 GCA_964573185.1 Candidatus Woesearchaeota archaeon
AAACGAAATAATAGTAAATATAAGTACCTCCTGGAAGCCTAGTTTCAAATTTCATAATAATCCTAGATCTTTTAATGCATACCTTATCAAATCTATTTTATATAATTGCTTTGGACATAATGGGTGATATTTGTCCCTTATTTTGGAATTCTTATTAAGAAATTCTTCACAACTATTCACTAAAATTATTACATAATTTTTGTTCTTTTTATAAATTTTGAAGTCTGAATTGTCGTAAACTAACTTATATCCATATTTCTTAAGTATAATGATTTGGTTATTATCATTATCTATTATTCCTATTTTTGCTTTATAATTCTCTAACAGTTTTAATACTTTACTCCATTTTCCCAAAGGAGTACCTTTGCATTCTCCAAATAAAGCATCTGCTACTGCTGCACAGCAATCATCTTCGCAAGGAACAAAATCTATCATGTTTTTAGTTTATCGATAAAATAATGAAGATTCCTAATTACTTCAGCTTCTTTTTTTATTACAAAATCCCTTAATTTTTCTATATCTAATTCATAAATCTCTGTATATCCTTCTTTTCCCCTTATAACTCCAAAAACTTTTATTTTATCCTTAGGTATTTTGTCTATTAAGGTTAATAATGTGTGCTCATTATGTGTTGTTAAAATTATATAAGCAGAACTTATATCTTTTAATAAATCTATAAATTCTTCAATTAAAATGGGATACATATGTGCATCTGGTTCTTCCAGTAATATTATAATATTTTCTCCTGTTTCTGAAAATACTTCTCCAAAAAGAACGGCTGAAGAAAATAATATTAAATATTGAACAGATTGGGCAATGTCATAAATTGTTGTTAAATCATAGACATAATTAGATAAAATATCTTTTATTTTAAATTTTTTACCTTCCCTTTCTTTCTCTATTCTTAATTCTAAATAAAAGTTACTTAATGTATCATTAAATCTTTTAATTAAATTTTGTCCTACGTTTTCATATTTTTCAGCTATTATATAATTTAAATTTTCAAAACCGGGCAATAAATAATCCGGAAATTTCCAATCTTTTTCTCCATATAATAAGAAATTTTCATACCTATATAATAGAATGAGGGGTGTTTGTATATCTAAAGAATAAATATCTTTATCATTAAATATTAATTGATCTCTTTCTAAAGAAATGTTTAATTCTTCATAATTCTCTATATTTATTTTTATTATATTTTTAAAATCAAAATCTCTGAAAAAAGATAGTGGATATTCGAATCCTCTTATGAATTTTAAATCATTATATTCCATCCCTGTTTTTTCATAAAAATATTCCAATCTTCTTTTTATCCCATATAAGTACAATGATTCTAAAAAGTTGGATTTTCCAGAATTAGGAGGTCCTATTAAAACATTTATAGTTGCTAAGTCTATTTCAACTTTCTTTATGCTTTTAAAATTTTTAATTTCAACTTTCATAACATTCTTAACTAATTTTAAAATATATAAGTTTCAGCTATCTCTTCTGTAAAATATAAGCCTAACTCATCAGAATATCTAAGATTTGTTGAGTAAAAAACGGGAAAACCTTTTTCTTTTATATCCACATATTTTTTAAGTATCCATATTGGAACTGGGATTAAATATCTTTTTAAGTTGAAAAATAATTTTTGCCTTTCTTCAAACGACAACTTTAAATCCCATTTAGTTAATAAATCATATAGCTCTTTTCTAGTTTTTTCATCTTCTATTATCCTTGGATCTGGTATTGACAAAATGTTTTTACCTCCTCTTAAATTGAAGATTTCATCAAAAAGTTCTTTATTTTTTTCAACATCCGCTATCGCTGTAAAGAAATAATCAAATTCCATTTCCCAGTATTTTAATAAATTTTCAATATCTCTTCCATTTATTATCTCTTTTTTTATCTCCTTCATAAAATCTTCATATTTATAATATTTGTTTAATTTTTCAATTAATTGATATTCATTTTTTAATTTGTTTTCTAACTCCTTTACTATTTTTTCAGCAAGTTTTAACTCTTTCTCATTATATAGATACGGTCTATATTTTCCTTTTAATTCTTTATATTCCTTTGGTTTAAAGATATAAACATTAATTTCTTCTGTTTTTTTCATTGTATCTGTTAACTCTTCCAAATCTTTGGATTAAAGAAGGGATTGGGGCCAGTTCTGTTAGGAGAAAATCTCTAGAAATATCCAAAGATACTTCAGCAACTTGCGTTGTAATTAAGATTTTATATTTATCTATTTTTTCTTCTTTTTTAAATCTGTCTTTAGTCATAAATCTTGAGTGCAAAAGCAATATATTATCATAACTATCTTTTAGTATTTCATAAATTCTTTGTGCTTTATTTACTGTATTTACAATTATTAGAAATTTTTTATTTTGATCGAAAAATTCTGTATTTTCTTTAATCCATTCCTCAATATCATATTCAAAATATTTAAATAATACTCTTCTTTTTCTTTTATATTCTTCTGAAAAATCAAATACTTTGATGTTTGGAATCAATTCTTTTATAAATTTTACAATAGCCTTTGGAAAAGTTGCTGACATTAATAAAATTCTTAGGTTGTAAATTTTCTTATATTTTTTATAGAAGTATAATAGTAAATAGAGCATTTGAGGAGTTAGTAAGTGAACCTCATCTATTACAAAAGAAGCTTTTTGGAAGTTAAATCTTCTTAAATAATATTTGCCAGCTTGTAAAAAAGTAAAAAGAATTTGATCTACAGTAGTTATCATTATTGGATAAAATAACAATTTGGATAATTCATAAGATAAAAATCTCTCTTTTTCTAATGCATTTAAATCTTCCCTTTCAGCTAAATAAGCATCATATAGGTAAAAATACATACCACATTTTCCTTTAAAATATTCATTTAATTTATGGTAAAAATCCTTAATTGCGGTAATTGTAGGTAAAGTAATAAACAATTTATTCTTAAAAAATAGAACAGAAGAAGCTGTTTTTCCCCAACCAGTTGGTGCTATTAGAATAACCTCATCATTTTTTGTAATTTTTTTCTGAACCTTTAGTTTTTTATAATCTATTTTTTTATTTTTCTTCTTTATATAAAATTCAATAAACTCTTCTATAGCATCTTCTATTTTTAAATTTTCGAGTAAATCTTCCTTTATATTTTTAGCAGATAAAATATCACACAATTTAAATACGCCAAAAGTATCTACAATTTTTATTTTTTCTTCGAAATTTAATTCTTTAATTGCCTCTTTTACCCTTTCAAAAAAGTCTTCAGGTATATCTTTTTCTAAATCCATTATTTTTATAACATCTTTAAAATGAAGATAATTGCAAGAGGATTTTGTTAAAAGAGAGTGATGTCTATAAATTAAATAAAGTAAAATATAAAACATTTTGCCAAAAACCTTCTCTAAATCTTTATAGTATAGGTAGGTATAATACAAGCTAAAGGCAGAATGAGATGGATTTTTCGTTTTATTTATACTCCATTGAGGATGTAGTTTCCCTATATCATGAAATTCTGCAAAAAATTCAAAGATATCCCAATCAAAATTAAATATTTTCTTTAATTTATTACCAAATTCTTTAATTTCTTTTATATGCTGCTCTAAAGTTTTATTTGGATGGGATTCTTTGCTTAAATCTAAATCTTTTATATATTTCATAATAACGTGAAATCGGTTAATTTATAAACAGCAATTTTATTTACTGTTAGTACTTTTTCTTTTAATTTTGCTTTTCCTTCTGTAAATACAAAATCTTCTTTTTTATTTTTATATTTCACTGGTAAAATCCAAAATCTTCCTTCTATTTTTTCAACAATTTCTTTTGGAAAATATCCAAAAGCCTCTTCTTTCTCTTTAATTTTTCCTTCCCCAATCAGTTTAATGTCTCTCAAAAAATAGTCATTTTGTCCCCCAAATGGTAAAAAACAGAATTTGTATTTTTCCAATTTTTTCATTATTTCCCTAATTTTTTCATCTTCTCCTATTAAAGCAATTTCATATTCCGGTTCGTTTAAAATTAAAATTTTTTCAACAGATCTTCCGACTTCATTATCAGCAATTTCAACTAACGTTACATTCTCAAAAACAAACGTTCCTTTTATCAGTCTTGCTCCAAAATAAAAATTTCTAAAGTAATCTCTCATTTTTTCCCTTTTTAATCCCAGTATACTACCAATTATTCCAGCGATTGATGTAGGTAAAGGAATTGGATAGGACAATCTATATTTTTTTGTGTAATGACATTTGAAGAAAGCTTCAAAAAAAGATATTCTAAATAGAAGAGACTTCATAACCAGTTTACTATTTTTTCTATTAACTCTTTTATCTGACTTGCTTTTAATACTTTTATTCCATAAATTTCCTTTTCTTTAATTTTTCCTGTATAATCTATTAAATAAATTTCTGGTTTTTCATCTAAGTTGTTGATAAGATTTTCCAATTCTTTTAATTTTTCTACATCAAGTTTTGGAATATTGTCCTCTAGTACTGTATAATCTAAATATTGATAGATTGGCAAAGGGGTCTCTGATAAAGAAACTAAAGCATAATAATATTCTGGAATATTTAGAGAATTGGTTCTTCTCGGTAAAACAAATCTTTCAATTAATAATATTTCTAGAAAAGCTCTTATTCTTTTTTTTCTTTCATCTTCTGTTATCTTAACATCCCATTTTTCATTATCAAATGGTGAAGGTCTTCCTATATAATCATACATTAAAACATTTAACCTTCCAATTATATCGGCTACTTCTATTTCAAAGATATTGGGATTTCCTTCCTGTCTTGGAAATCTTCCTGCAAAATCGGTATTTATGTTAGTATTCTTTAATGCTTTAAAGTAAGAAATCGCAATTGGAGCTGTTCTTCTTCTTCCAAAAGTTCCTCTTCCTCTTTCTGGAACTAAATATCCA
>CAZNIQ010000034.1:0-3470 GCA_964573185.1 Candidatus Woesearchaeota archaeon
CGGGTTTTCATCAACTTTTGATTAGCTTCTTGCACTAATATTTCTAAATATTCTTTATCTATAAGAATACGACCATCTTTTGCTACAATGGTTTCTATTCTCTCTGTACTTTGGATCTCCAAAACAATTTTTTCTCCCAATGAAATAATTCCAGAATGTTTTAATCCTGCTTCATGCGAGATATCTAAAAGTTTTTTAGCAGCATTCAAATCCTTACAAATTACATGAACTATAAAAGGTTCTTGTTTAAACCATATAGATTCTTTCACAGTTTTTACAGACTCTTCTAAAGCCCTCCAAACCTCCTCAGGTTCTACAGGTTCATGGCTCTTGAACAAAAACTCTGCTTCATTCTTTTTACCCGATTTAGGTATCTTCATTAGAGTTATCCTTCCCGCACAGGAAGAGGAGGTTACATAATCGCTTAGAGCGTTAATTTCATGAAGTAAAGGAAGTATTTGCTCGTCTACCTCTTTGTTCTTTATAGCTTCTTCTAGTCGTTTTAAATGATAATTTTTTATTTTCGCAAAGTTCATTTAAATTCATGGAACGAAAGGAATTATTGCTTAATCTTTTATTTTTTATAGTAACACTTCCGATTGTTATATTTATTTTTAAGCAATATACAAGTGCGAATCTTAAACCAAACGAAGTTAACTATTCTAATCCTTTAAATTTAGAGATTGTTAATGCATATATAAGCGAAAATTCTATTACATTGTGGATTTATAACCCAAATAATTTTACAGTTACAATAACTGCAAATCTCGTAGGTGTTAGAAACAGCTTTGGAAGTGTAGGTCCTATTACATCAGGAGGAGATCTAGGAACAATTAAAGTTATACCTCCTAAGGGAACTATCGAATTTATTGCACCTTTATTGGTTGGATCTAAACCCAAAATTGTAGTAGAACAATGGAGAAATGCCGGAGGTAATTTAACTATTACATTGTATTACACAGAAGTTGAAAAAAACATAAATGGGTTGGTTTCAACTAAACTAAAAAAATAAATTTTATTTAACTCTATCTAAGTCTTTTATTGTATATATTTTTACGCTATCGTGCTGCTTTTGTATTGTATCTAAACATACAATGTATTTGACTCCTGCCTTTTCTGCAGCTTCCAAAAGTTCTCTAGTTAAAATGCCATCCATCACTATTGCAAAAATTCTATTATTGTTTTTTAAAACATCTTGTATTTTATTTACAGGAACTTTATTAATTACATTAAGGTGTTGATCCAACAGAACAGCTTGCTCTGTTTTGAATATCTTTTCCATGTGTTGTTTTAACTTAGATAGAACTGGGTCATGTATCATCTTAGATTCCTTAAGTCTTTTTAGCTCGTGGATATTCCCTTCTAACTTTTCATAATATTGCTTTACTTGATCAAAGGGCACTTTGTTTTTCAGAGCTTTTATAATTTCCTTTCTTGAGAGTTCTTCTACTTCTCTTCCAGGCTCGGGTCTTGCAACAAAATCGATGTCAACGCCATTAAGATACAACTCCTTGATCAGAAGGTCTCCTGCTCTGTCACCATCCATGAAAACAGTTGTTATTTTTTTCTTTGATAGATCTACAATTGTTTTTGGAACATTTAGACCATTTAGAGCAATAACATTGGTTATACCATATTTCAATAAGTTGAGAACATCTGCTCTACCTTCCACAATAATTATTTCCTCTGCTTTAGCAACATCAGGACCTGCAGGTAACTTTTCTGGTCCATATGTCGTCAAAGATTTCATCTTATGCGCATATTCTAAGAACGTTATCAGTTCTTTTGAATCCGGAAGCTCTTCGTTAGTTAGTGTTCTTAGGAGATCTTTAGCCCTTTCTAAGATATATTGGACTTTTACTTTTCTAATGTTTTCTATTTTCTTTACTTTTACAACTGCATGAGCTGGACCCACTCTATTTATCGTCTCCAAAGCAGCAGCAATTAAAGACGTTTCAAATCTATTTAAACTTGTTGGAATAATAATTTCTCCATAGGTTCTCTTTCCATCTCTATTTACTGTTACTTCAATCCTACCTATTTTTCCTGCTCTTTGCAGTTCTCTCAGATCTAACTCTTCGCCAAGCAAACCTTCGGTCTGCCCAAATATAGCACCTATAACATCAGGTCTTTCTACAACACCATCAACGTAATATTCAGCATAAATCATGTATTTAATATAAGGTGGTGCAGCCTTCGCCATTGAACATATTACGGCTTGAAGTTAAACAATTTTTCTTTTTAGAAACACCATTTAATAATGTTTAAAAACTTATCTAGTGTAATTCTGAAATGGGTATGGAATATCTTTATGCTGTTCTGCTTCTCCACGAAGCTGGCAAAGAAATTTCTGCAGACAACTTAAGAAAGGTTTTAGAGAGCGCAGGCGTAGAGGTTAATGAAGCTATGCTAAATGCTGTTTTGGCTTCTCTAGAAGGTGTTGATTTAAACAAGATTAAAGAAGAAGCATTAGCTATGCCAGCTGCAGCACCAGTACAGGCTTCTGCACCTGCTCAAGAAGAAAAGAAGGAAGAAGAAAAGCCAAAGGAAGAAGAGAAGAAAGAAGAGCAAGCTCTAGAGGGATTAGGAGCTCTCTTCGGCTTCTAGCTAAAAGCTTATAAATAAAAAAGATCATCAATAAGACGTGGAAAGCGCAGGCAAGCTAGCACGAGAAATTTTTTTAACTAAAAGAAAGTTAAACGAAATAAGCGCGATTAAAGAAGAATTATATCGCAAAAAAGAACTTTTACGTTCTAAACTTCAGGAACTTAGAGAAGAATTGAAAAAATTAAGAGAAGAACGCGATAGGTATTCTAAGACAATTGATGAGCTTATGGAAGAAAGGCAGAAAACATTGGAAAAATTAAACAAAATCAAAGAAGAACTAAAAGCATTAAGAGAGAAGAAAAGAGCATTGGCTAAGAATAAAAAACTAGATGTTGATATAAATAAGCTCAAAAAAGAACTTGAAACTTTGGAGTATGTTCTACAAACAGAGATACTTTCATATACTCAAGAAAGAAAAATATGGAATAGAATAAAGCAATTAAGAAAGCTTTTAGGAAAATACGAGGAGTTGGCGGTTGTTTTAGAAGAGTTAGAAAAGAAACAAGTAGAATATGGTGCCTATAGATCTAAATTAGCAATAATTAGAGACAACATTCGTAAAAATATTGAAGAAAGAAAGAAAGTAAAAGAGAGAATAAAGCAAATAAAGGAAGAAATCGCAAAGACCAAAGAAGAGCTACAAAAAGTTCGAGAAGAAATTCAAAAATACAAAGAAGAGTTTAGACAGTTGAATGATAAATTAAAAGAACTATTAGAAAAGTATGTTGTTCTAGTAAGAAGAAAGGAAGAAACCGTTGCAGTATCTAAAGAAGACTTAGAAGAAGTTGTAAAAAGATATCAACTTGTTCAACAGAAAATTATGAATGGGGAAGAGATTACCACAGAAGACATCTTAATCATGC
>CAZNIQ010000035.1:0-2962 GCA_964573185.1 Candidatus Woesearchaeota archaeon
TGCACTCACCTCCTTCATCATCTATCAGATTCACGCCAACATCTTCATTCAAATAATAATTTTTTATCCCCGCCTGCCATGCACTGGGGAGAACATGAACCAGTTCCTCCTGGCGGGGAACATAAGAATGAAGATGTTGGCGTGAATCTGATAGATGATGAAGGAGGTGAGTGCAGATATATTTTTATTTCTACATAGTAGTAGTAATATATGTATCCGCCATTTAACAAAGTACTTTATGCAAATATTACATCAATAAGAGAGGGAAAGGAGTTTTATACAAACGCACATATAATATACTTAAGAAACTCTGGACTGGAAGAAATTCTAATTCTTAACGGAGAGAAAGATAAAACAACCACAGTAAAGGGATTGGAGTACAGTAAAGGGTTAGATATCTATAAAAAAGCTCTAGAAAATTCAAAAGTTCACGAAGTTGCTGAAAGAGCTTATTACATTTTGCTAGAGAATCCAAGAAAAATCAAACAGATCATCCCAGAGGATTGTAGAGATGTCCACCCTACATATATCGAATATACTAAAGAGACAATGCCACATGGAGTTTTATGGCAGATTAAAATAGATTCTCCCCGCTGTAAAGTAGATTATATAGGGTTTAATACAGATTTAAACATATATATTCAAGAAAAAGAATTAGAAATTCCAAATTGGTTATTTAAATAGTGAAGAGCTGGTTACGGGCTGAGAGAATGATGACTCCTGCCACTTCTGAAACTACATACTTAGTATAACAAAAACAGTAAAGTTAATAAGTAGAAGTCTCAAAATCTCCAAACTTTTTAGAAAGCTATGTTCTAAATAAAATAAAAAAGTAGAGTTTAAGCGCCTACTACCTCTTTCTTTGCTAATCTAACGTCCTCCTCTTGTACAGTCTTTCTGCCAGCGTGCTTTGCTAATTCTACAGCTCTAGCAGCTATTTTTTCTGCAACGTCTACGATAACTTCTACAAATTCTCTCTTTGCTTCTTCAGATACTCTGTGAGCTCCTGCCTTTCTCAAGATTCTATATAGTGGAGCTACAGGGATTGGAGTTGTTCTCTTAGCCATAGATTATTAGATGTTTAAATATATATAAAAAGTTTTTGGAACTAAAGCGCAACGACAAATGCTATGCGAGTTCACGACCATCCGACGTCATTCTTCGCTCATCAAATCTACCACTCTCGTATCTACCAAGACGGTAGTTTCCCACTGAGCTACGATTCCTTTGGATTGTTCAATAAGCACGGGGTACTCATAAAGAATTCCAGCTTTAACTAAATAATTTAAAGCCAAATCTACATTATATTTATTGCCAAACTCTTTGACCACCCATCTCTTTGCAAATGGCAACATTTTATATTTATTATATAATTCTTCTGCAAATCTTTTTATTGTCGGAATTCTAATTCTTGGTTCATTAATAAAAGAGTATATACCCGACGGTTCGCCATCTTTTACATAACCTACTCCTGTGGTAGCAAACGGTTCTATTGCATATATACCACTATTAATTGTTTTTTGAGAGCGATTATCATAGTTTGGAATGTTTAAACCCGCATGTAAGATATATCTCTCTATTTTATGACCTGATAAATTATATATTGGTTTATATCCAAAAGATACAATAGTATCTTCTATAATCTTCCCAATTTCGCTTATTTTAACTCCTTTTTTAAAATATTTAACAGCACTTTCCAAAGCGCTTCTGGTAGCGTCTATTAATTTTTTATACTTAGTATCATTAATTTCATACGTTCGTGCAGTATCTACAATCCATCCATCTATATGCACTCCTAGATCTATCTTAACAATATCTCCTTCTCTTAAAGAATATCCAGGTTTTTGAGGCGTAAAGTGTGCAGCTATATGATTTATTGATATATTCACAGGAAACGCCGGTGCTCCTCCCTTATCAATTATATATTCCTCAACTTTCTCCGCAAGTTCTAATAAATCTATTTCCGGCTTTAAAAGCTTTTCAGCAACCAAAAATGCTCCCTTTGCTATTTTTGCAGCTTTTTTTAATTCAGTTATCATTTTTCAACTTCTCTTATTTTCTTTAATGAAGTTTCCGACTCTAGCCAGTTTAGATAGTCGAGATCTACATCATAAACTTTCAATGCGACAATTTCTGGAGTATTATATGGATGTATCTCTTTTATAAATGTTCTGAGCTTTTCAAAGAGATCTTTTCGTGTTTTAATTATCAATAAATCTTCTTCATCGCTATTAATTTTATTTTCCCACCAATACAAGCTTTTAATACTAGTAATATTAATACAAGCTGCCAGTCTTTTTTGAAGAATTTTTTTAGCAAGAGCTTCACCGCTTCCTTTAGGTGCGGTTACAAGAACGACGATCATTAGCAAAAAATGATTTTAAATATAAAAAGCCGCCGCCGGGATTCGAACCCGGGACCTCCGGATTACCAATCCGGCGCTCTACCGCTGAGCTACGGCGGCTATTTACCTATTTTTCTAAGGACAGCTTTTAAATATTTTGGAGAAATAGTATAGTATACTTTTTTATCTATTTCCTCTCTCACGAGAATTCCTTTGTCGTATAATCGTGAAACTTGCTTTGAAACAGTATTATATGGTATACCAGTTAGTTCGGAAATTTGTTTGATTGTAAGCTTACGATTTATGAGTTTTTCGAGTATTTGCAATTGCTGAGGTGAAACCTGAATGTCTTCTACTTCTTTATCCTCCATACTCTTAGGAAGTTCTATTTTTAGTTTATCTATAGGATGTTTTAGAGAAGATAAGATCTTATCAAGTTCTATAAGTATCTTTCTAACATTTCTTTGGTGTAATCTGATTAAATCCCTCAAAAATCTTTCGTCAATTTTTATTTTATCCTTTAAACGCATTTTAATTATGCGGATTATTGTATCTTCATCAGGAAAGTCGAGAAAAATTTTTTCGGATACTCTATTTAGAAAAGAGGGAGTCGCATTT
>CAZNIQ010000036.1:0-2090 GCA_964573185.1 Candidatus Woesearchaeota archaeon
TGAGGCCGCTAGATCTTCTCAAAACTATATTAAACAAGTTTTAAATGGTGCAGATATGGTCTGGATCTTATTAGGACTTGGTGGTGGTACAGGTACTGGTGCTGCTCCAATTGTTGCCAAAATTGCTAAAGATCTTGGAATTCCATTAGTAGTTGCTGTAGCAACTTTACCGTTCAATTCTGAAGGAGTTGTAAGAAGAGAAAAAGCAGAACAAGGACTATTAGAGTTAAGAAAATATGCAGATAACGTAGTTTTGATAGACAATAACAAAATACTTCAATATGCTGGTAATTTGCCACTACAACAAGCCTTTGGCTTTGCAAACAACATAATTGGTCAAATGATCAAAGGTATCGTTGAAACAATTGCAACACCATCTTACATAAACTTAGACTTTGCGGATGTTAGAACTGTCTTATCCGTCGGAGGTGGAGCATCTATAGTTGGAATCGGAATGTCCGATTCAGAAAACAGAGCAAAAGAAGCTGCTAAAAGAGCATTGGAGCTACCATTATTAGAGGTAGAATATAAAGAAGCTGCTGGAGCTTTAATACATGTTGAAGGAGGTCCGGATATGACACTAAACGAAGTTAACGAAGTAGCAGAATACGTACAACAACATCTTGGAGCAGATTCTCTAACTATCGTTGGGGCAAGAATAAATGAAAAATTAAAAGGTAAAATAAAAGCAACTGTAATAGTATCTGGTGTTAAAAGCCCATATATACTCGCAAAGTGGAAAGAAGGAAAATACGAGCCAGTTGCAGTTACCTACAAAGAGCTCGGTATAGATCTCTTAACTCTTTAAGATTTTTTTATTTTAAAAACTTTCTTTTTAAATGCGATATTTAGAACTTGCCCAATTATACAAAAGACTTGAAGCCTTCTCTGAAAAAAGTTCAAAAGTTGCAATCTTATCTAGATTCTTAAAGCAAGTTCCAGATAATCTTCTACAAAAAGTATGTTTATTAATTCTTGGAACTGTCTTTTATCCGTGGGAGGAAGGTAAAGCTGGTTTAGGAGAAAAGCTAACCATGAGAGCAATTGCTTTAGCAATGGGAGTTAAAAGGGAAACTGTAGAAAAGCTATTCGTAAAATATGGAGACTTAGGTATTGTAGCAGAAGAATTGGCAAAGCAAAAGAGGCAAAAACCATTGTTTAGAAAAATTTTAACAGTAGAAGAAGTCTTTAACACACTAAGGAAGATAGGGGAGCTCGAGGGAGAAGGTGCTTTGGATAAAAAGGTTAAACTCCTAGCAGATTTGCTTATACATGCAGAGCCATTGGAAGCGAAGTATATTGTCCGTACAGTACTTGAAGATTTAAGAATCGGGGTTGGAGAAGGGATTATGATCGAAGCAATAGCTGAAGCTTATGGTTTACCTCCAGATCTCGTAGAATACGCATACTCAATTTTACATGACCTTGGAAAAGTAATTTTAATCATTAGAAAAGAAGGAAAACATGCTTTAGAAAATGTTAAGCCAGAAGTAGGAACCCCAATAAGAGTTATGCTTGCAGTAAAAGCAGATAGCGTGCATGAAGCGTTTAATATTGTTGGAAGACCGGCAGAAATAGAATATAAGTACGATGGTTTTAGAGTTCAAATTCATAGAAAAGGAAATCAAATATGGTTGTGGACCAGAAGGCTAGAAAACGTTACTAAACAATTCCCCGATGTAATAGAATATGTTAAAGAATGTTTGCCCGATAAAGAATTTATTGTAGAGGGAGAAATCGTAGGTTATGATAAAGAAAAAGGAAAATTCCTACCCTTCCAAAAAATATCTCAAAGAATCAAAAGAAAATATGATATAGAAAAAATGGTCAAAGAAATTCCCGTAGAGGTGCATCTATTCGATATAGTTTACTATGATGGAAAAGTTTTGTTTAAAACACCATTTAAAGAAAGATTATATCTTTTGGAACAGATAACTACCGAAAAGGAGGGTAAGATTCTCTTAGCAAAGAGAATAATTACATCTTCTGATGAAGAAGCTGCAAAATTCTTTGAAGAAGCTGTAAATAAGGGACTAGAGGGTGTTGTATTCAAAAATCTAAATGCAGAATATAGGCCAGGAAGAAGAGTT
>CAZNIQ010000037.1:0-1541 GCA_964573185.1 Candidatus Woesearchaeota archaeon
AAGAAAAAACAAAAGGATATCCATTTAGACCGTTATATGGTCCTATGGAGTTATCAAAAAGACCTTCTAATCTATAATTTTTATGTTCTCAAGTTTTTAAATACTTGAAAAGGTACTGAAACTTTTCATACAGTATTAAATATCTGTTCTTCCAAGGTTTAAAACCAGATAAATTTAGATCCATAAGGTCCAGTAGCCTCTAGACATTCTATAAAGTCTTCTAAAAACGAATATAATTTAAGCTAACAGGAGTTGCTATTTTAGCATTTTGTTTTTACAAATTCCTCTTCCAAACTTCTCGGCTTTATTTCTCCAGCTAAAGGGGTTAACATTAGTTTTCTAACTTCTTCAGGATTTTCCGTGTGTCCTAAAATCCACATTAATTTAACATAAGCAACTTCAGGTAACATATCTTCACAATAAATTACTCCTAAATTATATAACCTCCTAGCATTTGAATAAACAAACGGATTTGTTCTTCCAAAGATAGTTTGGGAAGTCATACAAACAATAACTCCTTCTTCAATTGCTCTTTTAATATGTGGAATCCATGATTTTTCTTTATGTAAAGGCTCTGTTGGAACATGTCCAAAACCCGTACCTTCAATTACAATTCCTTTATATCCTTTATCAACAAAGAAATCAATTATTTCTGGATCAGAACCAGGATAAGCTTTTACTAAAGCAACTTTCTCTTCTATTTTTGTATCAGCAATTACTTCTCCATCCGTTCTTTTCCTATAGTTTTCATTAATTATTTCCATTCTCCCATCAGGATAAATTTTAGCTAAAGGTTTGTCATTAATACTTTGGAAAGCGTCTCTTCTTTCAGTATGCATTTTTCTTACCCTGGTTCCTCTATGAGCATAACAAAATTCATCTGAAATATAACCATGCATTACAACAGCAACTTCCGCGATATCTGAAGTAGCGTAAATAGAAGCGCAGATTAAATTCATAAAGGCATCTGAAGACGGTCTATCAGAAGATCTCTGTGCACCAACCAATGCAACAGGTTTTCCCAAATTTCTTAACATAAAAGATAAGGCAGCAGAAGTATAATGCATAGTATCAGTTCCATGAGGAATTACAACGCCATCCACACCGGAATTCAATTCCTTAGCAACTATTTCAGCAATTTTAACCCATTCTTTAGGTGTCATATCTTCTGAAGCGATTGAAAATGGATTTAGTATATTTTTGATTATAGCAATGTTTTCTAATTCTGGAACTTCATATAATAACTCATAAGGATCTAAAAACATGTGAACACCACCTGTTCTGTAATCAACTCTAGACATAATAGTTCCACCCGTTACAACTATTGATATTTTTCTTAAAACTTCTTTATAAACTGGTTTTCTTTTTGGAAACTTCGCAACCTCTACTTTTTCCCCAAGAGGAATTACATCTTTTATGTCTTCTTCTCTAAAACCAATATTATAACCATTTTTTAGCTTTAGAATTATCGTTCCGGAATCGGGACTAGGTATTAAAAATCCTTCGAAAGTTTTACCGTCTTTGAGAATTACTTTAACTTT